>CALWFS010000233.1 GCA_944377705.1 uncultured Mediterraneibacter sp.
AGATAGTCGTCTATCTTCCCGCTCATCATAAACTGTTTCCAGTATGTGTCCTGCATCAGCTCACCTCGTCTTATGTGTTCCCACGTTCTCAGTTTAAGTTTTCCTTTGTCAAACTTCTCTTCGAATGTGGTTATATAGATTAGGTTCTCCGATTCATCGAGCACTATACTGTATAAAAAATACCATATTATTTTACCCGAAAACGCCTTGACAGACAACATCTTCCCCTAAATTTTCCGGATCGCAGAATAATAATCTTGACATCTGTATGCATCTATTATATAGTTACAATATACAGTTATACTATATAGTATCACTTTATATATCTTTGATTAATTCGGCAAGCACAAAGTATTGATAAGAGGAGTTTATTTTCGATGAACAGGAATAAATATCTGCCGCTCACGGAAACCACATTTTATATATTGACGGCACTGCTGGTTCCCGGACACGGATACGCAGTCATGCAGGAGGTGGAAAATCTCAGTTCCGGAAAGGTACGGGTCGCCGCCGGAACAATGTACGGAGCTCTCGAGAATCTCCAGTCACAAGGTCTCATTGCGCCTGTCCCCGGTCCAGACAAAAGACGCAAACTGTACCAGACGACCTCTTTAGGCCGGGAAGTCCTCCATTCAGAAGCAGAGCGTCTGAGATATCTCGCGGGTGTTGCCGACAGGCTCAAACTGTAACACATAATATTTTTATACTGTTTCATGATGCTTTACTATTACAGGCGGCGTCCTGCAGCCGGAATTCAAATATAAGTTTCGAAAAGGAAGGAGACGGTGAGATCATGATCAAATATCATATTCCCCCTATTGACCTTGAAAAAGAAGAGAACTGGATCAACAACTACATACGGCATGGATGGAGACTGAAACGGATCAGATTTTTTAAATATGAATTCACTCCTAAAAAAACTGATATTCCGCTAAAACCGGGAGAGATCGAACCCGATGAGGATGCGTTTCTTATTCGGTGCGATGCACGCAGCTTCAAAACAAAAGCAGATTTCCAGGAGTATATTACCTTTCTCCTGGACGCGGGATGGAGGCATGTCAAAGGAGACTGGCGTCAGGATATCCACTATTTCGAACGGATCAGCCCCAACGCATCAGAAGAGCTTTTCTCCGATGATGCCTCAAAATCCGCCCGCTATATGAGGCAGGCGAAAATATGGCTCGCCTCCTTCTTTGTGATAGCCGCCTTCTCCTGTTCATACTTTTTGACAATCCCATATCACCTTCAGGATCTGCTCAATATTAAAGCACAGTATCTGACCCCCGGACTCTGGGAGATGGAAGGAATCTCGTTTTGGTCCGCACTGCTTTTTGAAACGCCGTTTGCCCTGGTGCGGAGCGGCGCATTCAATCTTTTAATATTGGCTTTTACCCTGCTGACCCTTGGTCGCCTGCTTTACTGCCTCGCAAAAGCATACACTTTATCCCGTAAGGTAAAGTAAATCAAATGCCGGCAGCATCCTGGTGTGAGTTCTCTTTTTCACACAGTCTGCTGCCGGCATCCTTTCGGCTTTTTCCCTTTGCTTTCTATCTTCTTCGCTCTCGTTTACTCATCTTCCCGATAACCGAAGTTCTTCATCAGATAATCGCTGTCGCGCCAGTTTTTCTGCACCTTTACCCACAGCTTTAAGTTCACCCGGCAGTCCAGCAGCCGCTCGATCTCATATCTCGCCGTGCTGCCGATCTTCTTCAGCATGCTGCCCTGTTTTCCAATGATGATACCCTTGTGGGAATCCCGCTCGCAGATGATCGTGGCGTCAATATGCATAACCTTTCTCTCCATCTTCATCCGGTCAATGGCAACCGCGATCCCGTGAGGGATCTCTTCATTCAGGCAATGGAGCGCTTTCTCGCGGATCAGCTCCGCCACGATCTGACGCTCCGGCTGATCCGTCACAGTGTCCTCGTCATAAAACTGCGGTCCGTAAGGAAGGTATTTCAGGATGACCTTTACCAGCTCGTCCGTATTGTCCCCGCTTCTTGCGGACACTGGCACAATCTCCGCAAAATCATATTCTTTCCGGTACATATCGATCGCCGGAAGCAGCTCCTCCCTTTTCACCATGTCGATCTTATTGATAACAAGGATAACCGGCGTTTTTACTTTTTTCAGCTGGTCAATGATATGCCGCTCGCCTGCTCCGATGAACGTAGACGGCTCCACAAGCCAGAGCACCACATCCACCTCGTTCAGAGAACGCTCGGCGATATTCACCATATATTCTCCCAGCTTGTTTTTCGCTTTATGGATGCCCGGTGTGTCCACAAACACAATCTGCCCCTCTTCCGTTGTCAGGATTGTCTGGATACGGTTGCGCGTCGTCTGCGGCTTATTGGATGTGATCGCGATCTTCTGCCCGATCAAATGGTTCATTAATGTAGATTTTCCCACATTAGGCCTGCCGATCAATGTGACAAAGCCGGATTTATACTTTTCATTCATACTTTCTCCTTTTGTGCAAGGGGTCAGACCCCTTTTCAACAAGTTGTCAGACAATTAACTCAATGTCCGCACTTCCCCAAACATTTCCGTGCATTCTTCGATCTTTTCCTCACTTCCGATGACGCAGATCTGCTCAGCGTCCAGCATTGCTTTCAGAACTTTTGAAAGTGCCCGGATATCGCTCTGGTCAGCAGACAGGATCTGTTCCCTCTCTTCTCGTATCATCTCTTCTGTCACGCGGTTCATATACAGATTCATGGAACGGCTTCCTTTTGCCGACGGGTTCATGGGACGGTCGATATTGCTGATCGTACCGATGATAAACTTGTTCATGTCGCGGTCATCTACATTGAAATTCTCAAGATAATCCACAACACCCTCATAAATCTCCATTGTTTTCTCCAGGTTCGGATCACGGTAAGAGATCAGATACCCTTCCCCGATCCGGTTAAAATTGCTCATACAGCCATAAGCGCCGCCCTTGACGCGGACGTTCTGCCAAAGATAGTCGTAGCTTAAGATGACCTTCAATATCTGTAACGCCCCTGTATATTCCGCGCCGCCGTCGATGAAATTGCCGGCTCTTGCAACGTACTGTACCTTGGAAGAGGTCTTAAAGCCTTCATTCCGCTTCCGGCAGTGGATCACGCATGCAGTCTCAGCGTCTCCCTCTGCAGCATACAGTCCTGTGTCCGAATGCGCATCGGCACTCCCCCGTGCCCTGTCCTCTGTTCCGTCGTTAAATCTGTCCTTCACCTGCCGGAATGCTGCCTGCATCGGTTCCAGCCCCTGCTCTGCGGAAGTATAGCTGATCATCAGGTTATCCGCGCGGAAAATCTTTCTGGAAATCTTTTTCAAGTTCCGGATCAGCTCTTCTTTATGTCCGTCGAAATCTTCTTCGATCGCTTTCACCACTTCATAGAATCCGATCCCGTCCGTATCATCCTTAAACTTGGCGATCGGCGATGTGTATGACAGGGCGCGCAGAGCAGCCGTCGTATGTCCCGAGGAGAGAAAGGACATCT
>CALWFS010000234.1 GCA_944377705.1 uncultured Mediterraneibacter sp.
GTTCTCCTTCCCGCTCACAGGCAAGCGGCGGTATCTTCCCCATCCTCCGCTGGCCAAAGCACATTTGTTATGTCCTATATAAGATACCCTTCTTATGCCGAAAAGGTTACCAGTGACCATTCGACTAAAATTAATTTAGAAAGAGCAGCGCCCTCCGGGTGCCGCTCTTTGTCATCTCATATGGTCAGGATCAATCTGACGCCAGTTTTTTTAATACATCCTGCAGAAGCTTATAAAAATGCTCGAAGGAATCCAGCGGTATATGCTCATCCGGCGTATGCACATCGTACAGAGTCGGTCCCACTGCGATGGCGTCGAGCCCGGAAATCACCTCTGTGAAAAGTCCGCACTCAAGTCCCGCGTGGATTGCTTCCAGTTTCAGTTCTTTGCCAAAGAGCTCGCGATAGCTCTCTACAAAGACCTCCCGGATCCGGGACTGTTCTGCATAGCTCCATCCCGGATACTCTCCACTGTATTCCGCCTCAAACCCAAAGGTATCCGCCAGTGTCTGAAAACGTGCCTTTGTATCTTCCTGCAGGGATGTGACAGAAGAACGAGGGGAGACAACAAACACAAGCCTGTCTTCCTCTATCTGCGTCACGCCAATATTAGAGGATGTCACCACAAAACCATCCATGTGAGGATTGCGGCTGAACACTCCGTTTGGAGCAAGGCGGATAGCGCCTATAAATGCCTTTGCATCCTCCTGTGGGATCGCTGACGCGATCCTCCCGTCTTCCACAGAGATCTCGCAGGCAAAATCCGGTTCATACGGCGTGATCTCATCTGCCATATCCTTTGCCAGTGCACATGCAAGCTTCTCCGCTTTCTCTGCTTCTGCTTTGTCTGCATAGATCAGAGATGCCTCACACTCCCTTGTTATAGCATTATCCTTTGTGCCTCCGGCAAAGCTTACCAGCTTTCCGTCTGTATTCCTCATCAGATGGTCTGCCATGCGGGCCATCAGAAGATTGGCATTCTGCCTCTCCTTGCTGATGTCCATGCCGGAATGTCCGCCGAGGAGCCCCTCGATCTTAATAGATACAAGGCTTCCCTCCGCTGCCTCCTTCTTAACCGGTCTTGTGAACTGGATACGAAGACCGCCTGCACAGCTGATCGTTGCCACTCCCTCTTCCTCAGAGTCCATATTGATCATGGTGCGGGCTGTAATCAAAGATTTGTCCAAAGCCTGGGCTCCGTTAAGCCCGACTTCCTCCTCCGTTGTAAACACACATTCTACGGGCGGATGCTGAAGTTCTTCATCATCCAGTACCATCATCATCAGAGCAACCGCCACTCCGTTATCTGCTCCAAGCGTTGTGCCGTTCGCCCAGAGGGCGCCGTCTTTTACGACCAGGTCAATCCCGTCTTTCTCAAAATTGTGCTCCACACCGGCACGTTTATCGCATACCATATCAAGGTGTCCCTGGAGCATGACCGGAGCTTTATCTTCCGCGCCCTTGCTTCCTCCCTTTTTAATGATAACATTATATGCCTCATCCTGGTGTACCCAGAGACCTCTGTCTTTTGCGAATCTGACAAGGTAGTCGCTGATCCCCTTCTCATTTCCCGAACCTCTCGGGATCGCGCTGATCTCCTCAAAAAAGTGGAATAATTTTTCCGGCTTGTAACCTGTGATCTTATACTCCATTGTCTTTCCTCTTTTCTATATGATTTTTATGCAGGTATGCATTGTATCTGTAACTCTTACCTACGGATTTGATTATAACAGATTTCACTCTGCTTTTCACCATTTTCTTTGACTATTCTATGCCGACAAACGCGCAAATCACAGCGATCACAATCGACGGCAGCATGTTCGCCACCCTGAACTTTTTATTCCAGACCAGGTTCACGCCCACGCAGAAAATTAGCATGGAGCCGGTCAGGGACAGATTGGAAAGCGCCTGCTCCGTCATGACCGGCTGTACTGCTCTGGCAAAGAGCGTGATCAGCCCCTGAAATATCCCCACCGGGATGGCCGCAAAGATGCAGCCCTTTCCCATGGCGGCAGTCATCACGAATATGATCAGCATGTCCAGCACAGCCTTCAAAAGCAGTGTGGAATAATCCCCTGTAATCCCATCCTGGATCGCGCCCACAACTGCCATGGCCCCGACGCACACTGTCAGGGACGCGGTGACAAACGCGTCTACAAACATATTTTCCTTTCTATTGCCGGTTTTATCTTTCAACCAGCTTCCGAACCGCTCCATCTTCTCTTCCACATTGATCCATTCCCCGATAAGGGAACCGGCAGCAAAGCTTATCACGATCATCATCGTCCCGCTGCTCACCAGCGAATCCCCGGATACTTTCATCATCTCCTGTATGGCTCCGCCGATTCCCACAAACAGGACGCACACGCCGTTGGCCTGCATCAGCGTGTCCTGATATCTGGCGCTGCTGATCTTTTTGCAGATAAGCCCGATCAGACCGCCGATGATGATGGCCGCTACATTTATCATTGTTCCTAACCCGATCATAATGCATACTCTCTCCAGATTTTTTCATACCATTAGAGTATAACAGATTCCGCTCTGTTTTTCACGTTTTTCCCGGGTAAAATGTCGTACTTTACTCCTTTTCTTTTAATCTTGGCAGATTCCACCGGTAATATGCCGCCAGGATACGCATCACTATGACCACGGCCATCCCTGCTGCCATTGCTGTTACAAGGTCTGTCCTCCGGCTTAAAAACGAACAGACCACTGCCCCCGCGATCGACGCGCAGGCGTAAATGTGACGGACAAAAATATACGGCGGGACACCTGCCATGATATCCCGCATCAGTCCGCCGCCCACCCCGGTGATGGTCCCCAGGAATACGAGAAGAAAGAGGTTATCCCCATATCCCTGCCGGATCCCGGTGCTGACGCCCACCACGGTAAAAATCCCCAGGCCGGCCGTATCCATTGCCAGCATGATCTTTTCACAGATGCCATGGGATTTTTCCTCCGCGGAAATCTTTTTGAAATACATTCCTGCAAAAAACAGGCACGATGTGACAGCAGCCACGGCCACATAGACCGGACGCTGAAACACGGCGGGCGGGATGACGCCCACTATAATGTCCCTTGTCATCCCGCCCCCGACTGCTGTCAGCACGCCCAACACGCACACGCCGAAAATATCCATCGATTTCCGGACGCCGACCATCGCCCCCGATGCCGCGAAGGCGATGGTCCCAACTATTTCAAGAATAAAAATAATGCTTTCCTGTAAACCCATGCTCCATGCTCTCCTCCCGACGGTTTACATCCATTCTATCATAAAAATACCAGAAAAGGCATTACTCTGCATCGGTAAATTCATAACCGTGCTTTTCGTTATATTTTTTGATGATAAAGTAGATCGGTACGATGATCACCAGCGCTCCCAGCCCGATCACCAGTCTGACCGGATCCGAGTTGTAAAGAAGCCAGATACTTACCAGGATTGCTATGATCGGTATCGTATACCCGAAGGGCACTTTAAACGTGGA
>CALWFS010000235.1 GCA_944377705.1 uncultured Mediterraneibacter sp.
ATTCCGAAGTCACCTCAGTCACCCATACACACGCTCTGAAAGGTTTTCGAAAAGGCGCTTCGCTGTTTTCTGGTTTTACTCAAGCCGGAGGGAACCCCGGCAAATGCAGGATTTCGAAAGAGGGATGAAAGGGGAACTTCGCCGGCAAGCGGTAACTTGCTTTCTGCAAGGGGAAATTAAAAAACCTGCCCCCCCTTAATTGCCCCCTCATAAATCCAGACACATTTGCCAGCTGGGAAAAGGCTCTGTTTCGCCGATAAAGATCCCTTCTCATCCCACTTTTGAAATCCCGCATTTGCTTGTGGGGACTCCCGGCCGGATGAACCCAGAAAACAGCGGAGCGTCTTTTCGAAAGCGCTTCAGCGCGGAGGTATGGGTGGTTGAGGCGACTTCGGAATGTGGCTTAGAAGAACTTAAAATCTGCAAGTACGCGTTAAACTGGGCATCGGAATTGTTCGAGACGAAGTCGAGTTGTCCGATGCCCAGTTTTGCTTTTAGTGTACTTGCAGATTTTTTAGTTCTTCTTGCCTCATGGAGCGGAGCCGATGCCAGCCATACCTCCGCGCTGAATACCGTCCTCGACACATTTGCTCCGCGGTTTTCGGACGCTTTCCCATCCGTCCTCACACACAAATCCAGATTTATTTCTGCATTCCCCGATACACTTTCTCTGCTGTCATGGGCAGTTCTCTTATGATTACTCCCACTGCATTCTGAATCGCGTTTGATATTGCCGGTGACGGTGTGTTGATAACGATCTCTCCGATAGATTTCGCTCCAAAGGGACCTGTGGGCTCATAACTGCTCTCAAATTCCACTCTGATATTCCCAACGTCGAGCCGGCTGGGGATCTTATACTGCATAAAGGAATTGCTGTAATTCTTTCCTTTGGAATTGTATACGATATCCTCATAAAGAGCCATTCCGATTCCCTGGGCGATTCCGCCCTCGGTCTGCACGCGGGCCAGATTCGGATTCACGACAGTGCCGCAGTCTACGACTGCCGCGTAATCGATCAACTCCACCACCCCTGTTTCCTTATCGATCTCCACTTCCGCAATTCCTGCCATAAACGGCGGAGGAGATGTGGGAGAAGAAAAGGCTTCATTCGCGGACAATGGCTCATTGCTGCTGCACATTACCCGGTTTCCGATCTCTTTTCTGGAGATGGTCTCTCCGGTCTTTAAATTCGTTACTTTCTGTCCGTCAAATTCAACATCAGTCAGGGAACAGCCAAGATATTCCGCTCCCCGTTCGCAGATTTTCCCGCGCAGCGTCTCACATGTCTTTACCACTGCCATTCCTGTCACGTAAGTCGTACTGGATGCATACGATCCGCAGTCATACGGGGATGTATCCGTATCCACCCCGGACACGATGATATCTTCCAGCTCACAGTCCAGGCATTCTGCTGCCATCTGCGAAAGGATAGTGTCACAGCCGGTTCCCATATCCGTGGCTCCGATCATCAGACTGTAAAAGCCATCGTCATTTACCTTGATTGCAACAGAACCCGTATCCACGCCGGAGATACCTGATCCCTGCATCGCCATAGCAACGCCGACTCCACGGACTTTGCCGTTGCCCATATCCCGTCGCGGGTATTTCTCATCCCAGTCGATCATCTCTTTCGCGCGCTCCAGGCAGCGGTCCAGCGCACAGCTTCGTGCGGTCTCTCCATAATATGCCGGCATGACCTGACCTTCCCGGACCATATTTCTTTCTCTCAGTACCGTGGGATCCATGTTCAGCACCTGCGCCAGCTCATTCACCGCGGATTCCACCGCAAAGATTCCCTGAGTAGCTCCATACCCCCGGTAGGCCCCTGCAGACATCACGTTTGTATACACTACATCATAGGTAAACCGGAATGCTTCTGCCTTTCCGTAAAGCGGAATGGATTTATGTCCGGATAGACCGACAGTCGTAGGTCCGTGTTCTCCGAAAGCTCCTGTATTAGAAAGTGTATACAGGTCGATCCCTCTGATATTCCCTTCTTTGTCAGCCCCGAGGCGGATATGCATCTCCATCTCGTGGCGCGGCGAGGACGCGATCAGGGATTCTTCCCTTGTATATATGATCTTCGCCGGTTTTCCTGTCTTCCACGTCACGATCGCCGGATAAACTTCTGATACGGAGGTCTGCTTTGCACCGAAACCGCCTCCGATCCTCGGTTTGACCACGCGCACTTTATATTTCGGGATATCAAGGGCATTCGCGAGGATACGGCGGATATGGAAAGGCACCTGAGTGGATGACACCACGTTCAGCCTTCCGTAAGTATCCAGATATGTGTAGGTACGGAAAGTCTCCATCATTGCCTGCTGGTTTGCCTTTGTATGATATACCCTGTCGATCACATAATCACAGGATGCCAGTACAGCGTCAATATCTCCGCTCTCACTGACCTCATGGGCGCACAGATTCCGCTTATTGTCAGCCCCCACCGGGCAGAGGCTTTTCCAGTTATCCTCCGGATGGACAAGGATCGGGTTATCTTTTGACGTACGGAAATCAAGCACCGGTTCCAAAATCTCATACTTTACCTTGATAAGCTTCATTGCCTTTTTCACTGCTTCTTCTGATGTTCCGGCAATGATCGCCGCCGCGTCTCCGACGAAACGCACCCTCTGGTCAAGGATCAGTCTGTCGTACGGACTGGGCTCCGGATAGGTCTGCCCTGCCATTGTAAAGCGCTTGTTCGGACAGTCCTTATAGGTGAGGATACACTCGATGCCGGGGACCGCTTCTGCTCTTGCGGTATTGATATCCCTGATCAGAGCATGGGCATGCGGGCTTCTCAGTACTTTCACGATCAGGCAGTCCGAAGGGGCAAGATCATTTGTATAAACCGCCTTTCCTGTCACAAGGGCATGAGCGTCCACCTTGGATACCGGCTGATTAACGACACGGAGCTTTCCGGGATCCTTCACAATGCCGGATCCTTTCCTGTCCGTCTTTTCCGTCATTTTCGCTGTCATCACTCGCCCGCCTCCTCTCTGGCCTGTTCATTCTTTTTATCTGATTTTGCCTGCATATAGTTTTGGATGGCTCGAAGCTGTCCCATGTATCCGGTACAGCGGCACAGGTTCCCCGCCAGGTACTCCTTGATCTGGTCAATGCTCGGATTTTCCAAATCGCGGAACATTGCCAGCACATTCATAATAAATCCCGGAGAACAGAATCCGCACTGCTCTGCTCCTTCCCCTGCAAGGAATGCTCCAAACTCCGCCGCCTCTTTCTCAACGCCCTCCAGCGTTGTCACCTCATGTCCCGCGATGGATGCCGCCAGCACAGAACAGGACAGGCGGGACTTTCCATCGATCCATACTGTACACAGACCGCAGTTAGTAGTCTCACACCCGCATTTCACACTCTTACACCCGAGTCTGCGCAGGACATCCAGAAGGACGGTATCCGCCTCTGCCTCAGCTGTTACTTGTTTCTGATTTAAAATAAACTGTATCTCCATCTAT
>CALWFS010000236.1 GCA_944377705.1 uncultured Mediterraneibacter sp.
AAAAGTAACAAAAGAAAACCCCTAACCCCTCATGATTGAGGGGCAGGGGAGTTGAATAGGCGAAGCCTATTTTTTATTCCTGATCGGGTGTGTGATGGAGCTGGCGCTGGAAGTGGCGATCATGGTATTTCTGTATACAAATGACAGTCTGCCGGATAAACTGATGAAAGGGATCTGCATTGCCATCAAGGTGTTCCTCATCGGATTTACTCTCCTGATCGTTCTGTATTTCCGAAAGAATGGGATGTCCGTTGAATCCGCATTCGCTTTTATAGACTGGGAGGTGCTCCAGATGATCCCGGTGATGGGCTGGCAGATCGCGATGTACCGGCTGATCCTTCTTGGCCCGACTCTGCTCAATGTGATCTGTTCCTGCCTCTACACAGCTACAGTGATCCTGGCTGTGGCGGCAGTGCGGCGTATGCGCTGCGATGGCGGATATTATGAGGAAGCGGCAAAATTTGCGGATGATTATGCGGAACTGAAACAGAGACAGAAGAACGGAGAGGCAGTCTTCAGCATCGGCGGGAAGAAGAAAAAGTTCCGCCAGGTAAGAGAGCGGATCAGCGCTAAGGGGGCAAAAGCGATCTTTTACAGGCAGCGTCTGGAATATAAAAAAGAGAAATTTTTTATATTTTCAAAGGTAACACTGATCGCTGTTGTCATTGCCTTTTTCCTGTGTTATACATTGAGAGAGACCGCGATGGAGTCCGGTGTGGCAGAGATGTTCCTGCTGGGAGTCATTGCCTATATGTCGATCGTGATGAGCGGATATCTGGGAAAATGGGAAAATGAGCTGAAAAGCCCTTACCTTTATCTCATACCGGATACTCCGTTAAAAAAGCTGTGGTACGCAACCCTGATGGAGCATGTCAAAGCCCTTGTTGACGGGAGCGTCATCTGTATCCCTGTAGGAATTTTCTGGCATATGGAGCCGGTATATGTCGTGTTCTGTATCCTTATCTATGCTGTGCTTCAGGCTGACCGTCTGTATACAAAAGTTATCGCCCAATGCCTGGTGGGAGAGATCTTTGGGAAAACAGGGCAGAATCTTTTGAGAATATGTATCCAGTTTGCACTCCTTGGCATGGGAGCGGGAGTGGCTGTCCTTGTCGGGATCTTTATTAATACCGGGCTGATCTTTCCGATCCTTCTCGCGTACAGCGTGATGGTCACAGCTGCCATGGGATTCCTTGCATCGCTGAGATTTGAGACGATGGAGCAGCTTGTCTGAAAAGGAAATATAAGAGTAAAATGAGTTGACACGGGCTTAATGCCCGTGTTATTCTATGGACAGTTACTTTAATGCGTTAAAGCGTTGCGCATTAAAGTGGGTTAGCAGCAGAGAGATATGTAACTGCAAATCTGTTGAAGCGTCAATCAGAGTACAAAAGAAAAGACGAAAGCTGAGGAGGAAGAGATGGGGATCAAACTCGTATTACTTGTGATTTTCTTTGCCATAATGGCCGGGGTGGGAATTTATTCCAGGCGCCATACCGCCAGTGTGGACGGATTCGTACTTGGGGGAAGATCTGTGGGTCCGTGGCTCACTGCGTTTGCATACGGCACTTCCTATTTTTCAGCAGTTGTATTTGTCGGTTATGCGGGGCAGTTTGGCTGGAAATACGGGATCGCCGGCACATGGATCGGCATTGGGAATGCTGTGCTGGGAAGCCTTCTCGCCTGGGTCGTGTTAGGCCGCAGGACCAGGGTCATGACACAGCATCTCGGTTCCAGGACAATGCCGGACTTTTTCGGACAGAGATACGACAGCAAGGCGCTGAAAATCACAGCGTCTGTGATCGTGTTCGTATTTCTGATACCTTACACGGCGTCTGTATATAACGGGCTTTCCAGGCTGTTCGAGATGGCGTTCAATATCCCTTATGCATGGTGCGTGATCGTGATGGCGGCATTTACGGCGCTTTATGTGATATTGGGTGGCTACATGGCAACAGCGATCAATGATTTTATCCAGGGAATCATCATGCTGATCGGAATTGTGGCGGTAGTGGCCGCAGTGCTGAGCGGGCAGGGCGGATTTATGAACGCCATCTCGGAAATGGCTCAGATACCCAGCGATGTGGCAGTGACACAGGGGCAGCCCGGAGCGTTCACATCCTTCTTTGGTCCGGATCCTCTAAACCTTCTCGGCGTGGTGATCCTTACTTCTCTGGGAACGTGGGGCCTGCCTCAGATGATCGGAAAGTTCTATGCCATCAAGGATGAGAAATCCATCAACACTGGCACCGTGATCTCCACAATCTTCGCTGTTGTCGTGTCAGGAGGCTGCTATTTCCTCGGCGGGTTCGGACGGCTTTTCGACAGCCCGGAGATCTATGACAAGGCGACAGGAGCTATTGTGTATGACAGCATCATCCCGCATATGTTGTCTGCGCTTCCGGACATTCTTATCGGCATTGTAGTGGTCCTGGTTCTCTCGGCATCCATGTCCACCCTGTCATCCCTGGTGCTGACATCCAGCTCCACTCTGACGCTGGATCTTCTGAAAGACAATGTGATGAAAAACATGACAGAAAAGAAGCAGATCATTACCATGCAGGCACTGATCATATTCTTCATCGTGGTATCTGTTATCATCGCCCTTGATCCGCCTACATTTATCGCGCAGCTCATGGGCATCTCCTGGGGAGCGCTGGCCGGAGCCTTTCTTGCTCCGTTCCTCTACGGACTGTACTGGAAGGGAGTGACCCGGGCAGGCGTGTGGGCCGGATTTATCGCGGGAGTTGGTCTTACTGTATCCAATATGTTCCTGGGATATATTGAATCTGCGATCAATGCAGGGGCAGCGGCAATGGCAGCAGGACTTGTCGTAGTACCGGTGGTCAGCCTGATCACACCGAAACTGAAGAAAGAAAAAGTGCAGGAAGTATTCGGCTGCTATGAAGAGAAAGTGACCATCACAAAGAAACATTCCCTTCAAGAATAAATCTGGATTTGTCGGGGTGCCTGGGATAGAGTAAATCGGACGAAAACACCGAAGCAATATATCGAAGACGTATTCAGAGCGTGTGTGAGGGTGGCTTCGGCTCCGCTCCACGAGGCAAGTAAAACTATAAAATCCGGAACTATGCTAAGAGCAGAAATTGGCAGGGGGCAACTCGCCTTCGTCTCAGACAATCCCCCTGCCAATTTCAACGCATAGTCCCGGATTTTAATTTTACTAAGCCTCATTCCGAAGTCCCCTCAGTCACCCGCACACACGCTCTGAAAGGTTTTCGCAAAGGCGCTTCGCTGTTTTCTGGTTTTACTCAAGCCGGAAGGAACCCCGGCAAATGCAGGATTTCGAAGGTAAGGCGAAAGGGGAACTTCTCCGGCAGTTCGTAACGTTCTTTCCGCAGGAAGAAATAAAAATTCCCCGGCTGGAAAAAGATTCTGTTTCGCCAATAAAGGTCCCCTTTTATCCCACTTTCGAAATCCTGCATTTGGCTGTGCGGAC
>CALWFS010000237.1 GCA_944377705.1 uncultured Mediterraneibacter sp.
GTCCTTATGGACGCGGAATCCGGGCGTATTTTATTTGCGAAAAACGGTCAGGATGAGATGCCGATGGCAAGCACAACTAAGATCATGACCTGTATTCTTGCTCTGGAAGAGGGGAATCTGTCTGAAGCTGTAACTGTAAGCGCAGAGGCTGCTTCCCAGCCGGAGGTAAAGCTGGGGATGAGAAGCGGACAGCAGTTTTATCTGGAAGACCTTCTGTATCCTCTGATGCTGGAGTCTAACACTGATTCGGGGGTCGCTATTGCAGAGCATAGCGCCGGCAGTGTGCAGGGGTTTGCGGATTTGATGAACCGGAAAGTGGAAGAGATCGGCTGTGAAGCCACATATTTTATTACGCCCAATGGACTGGATGCACAGGATGAAAACGGCATTCATCACACGACAGCAGAGGATCTGGCGCGAATTATGAAATACTGTATCACAGATTCTCCGAATAGGGAGGAGTTTCTTGACATTACCCGGACTGAAACCTATACCTTCTCAGACTGTGCCGGGAGCGGAAGCTATACCTGCAGGAATCATAATACATTCCTGAAAATGATGGAAGGGGCGCTGACCGGGAAAACAGGGTTCACAGCAGATGCCGGTTACTGTTATGTGGGGGCTCTGCAAAGGGACGACAGGACGTTCATTGTATCGCTGCTGGCATGCGGATGGCCAAACAATAAAGGGTATAAGTGGTCAGATACAAAGAAGCTGATGACTTATGGCATTGACAATTTTTTCTACAGGGAAATCAGTCCCAGCCTGCCCGAAGAGAGCATAAAAGTGGAAAACGGCTTTATCGGGGGATTTCCAGGGAAGGATCCGGCAGAAGCGGGGCTGAGGACAGGAGGAGGAACTCAGCGGCTGCTGTTGAAACAAACAGAAGAGGTTAAGGAAGAACTTCATCTTCCGGAAAAGGTTCAGGCTCCCATAAAAGAAGGGGATCAGCTGGGAGAATTGATCTATACAATGGATGGAAGCATCATGGCTGTCTATCCAGTTTTTGCGTCAGAGGATGTGGAAGAGCGTAGCTTTAGCATATGTATGTTCTATGTCGCGGAACAATTTTTGTGTCAATGAGGTTGTCAATTAGAGTAACAGAATATTAAAATAGATCAATCAAAATGATTAATTTTGTCACTGGTATGTAAAGGAAAGCTATGATAGGATAAGTAAGAATAAAATAAAACAATCAAATTGATTAAATATAAGGAGATGTACAAAAATGGAAAACTGGAAGAAATACAAAAAGACTTATTTTATGCCGCCGGAACCATGCTATGACTGGGTGAGGAAGGATGCTATTGACAAACCTCCCATCTGGTGCAGTGTGGATCTGCGCGATGGCAATCAGGCGCTGATTGAGCCGATGAGCCTGGATGAAAAACTGGAGTTCTTCCAGCTTCTCGTGGACGTGGGATTTAAGGTGATCGAGGTCGGATTCCCGGCAGCATCGGAGACAGAGTATCAGTTTCTGCGTGCCCTGATCGAGCAGAATATGATCCCGGACGATGTGACGATCCAGGTGCTCACTCAGGCAAGAGAGCATATCATCAAAAGGACATTCGAGGCAGTAAAAGGCGCGCCGCATGCAATTATCCATGTGTATAATTCTACATCGGTAGCGCAGAGAGAGCAGGTATTCCGCAAGGATAAAGCACAGGTGAAAAAGATCGCAACAGATGGTGCGAAGCTTCTGAAGAAGCTGGCAGAAGAGACTGACGGAAACTTTACCTTTGAGTACAGCCCGGAAAGTTTCCAAGGCACGGAAGTAGATTATGCGTTGGAAGTGTGCAACGCTGTCCTTGACGTATGGAAGCCAACGAAAAAGAATAAGGCGATCATCAATCTTCCCACGACAGTCGAGAACGCCATGCCACATGTATTTGCCAGCCAGGTGGAATATTTTAATAAACACCTTCTTCACAGAGAGAATGTGATCCTTTCTCTTCATCCGCATAATGACAGAGGTTCAGGCATCAGTGATGCTGAGATGGGGATCCTTGCAGGTGCGGACCGAATCGAGGGTACATTGTTTGGAAACGGGGAACGAACGGGAAATGTGGATATTATTACGCTTGCCATGAATATGTTCTCTCAAGGGGTTGACCCGAAACTGGACTTCTCAAATATGACTGATATCTGTGAAGTATATGAGCGCGTAACACGAATGAAAGTATCTCCCCGCCAGCCTTATGCGGGAGAGTTGGTATTTACTGCATTCTCAGGCTCCCACCAGGATGCCATTGCCAAGGGAATGGCATGGAGAGAAGAACATGACTGTGAGAAGTGGACAGTGCCATATCTGCCAATCGATCCTCAGGACGTCGGCAGGAGATATGATTCTGATGTTATCCGTATCAACAGCCAGTCAGGAAAAGGCGGCGTAAATTATATTCTGAAGCAGAGCTTCGGCATCAGTCTTCCGGAGAAGATGAAGGAGGAAGTCGGCTATCTGGTCAAAGATGTGTCGGACAAAGCCCATAAAGAGCTTACACCGGATCTGGTATATCATATTTTCGAGGACCATTATATTAACAGCAAGCCGGTCTTTACTGTCGATGAATGCCATTTCAAACAGGAAGACGGCATTATTGCCGAGGCAACGATCCATCATAATGGAAACGGCCTTAAGATCACAGGAGTTGGAAACGGACGGCTGGATGCGGTGAGCAACGCAATCAAACATTATTTTGACATCAGCTATGAACTGGCGTTTTATGAAGAACACTCCCTGACAAAAGGCTCTTCCTCCAGAGCAGTGGCTTATGTGGGGGTGATCTGCAATAAAAAACGGTACTGGGGCGTTGGAATCGATGCTGATATTATCAAAGCTTCCATAGAAGCGCTTGTAGTGGCGGTAAATAAGATCAAAGAAGTCGTGGAGGCACAGGGCGGTAAAGATGAGAGACTCTTGGAGATCACAAACTACATCTATGCAAACTATAAGGATGTGACACTTGACGATCTTTCAGAGAAATTCTTCCTTTCCAAGCCGTATCTCTCCAAATATATTAAGGAGAAATCCGGCATGACATTCGGGGATATCCTGAAGAAAATCCGCATGAAAAAGGCAAGGGCAATGCTTAAAGGGAGCAGTGCAACCGTAGAGAGCATTGCAGAGTCTGTGGGCTATCAGAATGTGGAACATTTTAACCGGGTGTTTAAGAAAATGTACAATATCACACCAGTGCAGTATCGCAATAGAAAGTAAATCTGGATTTGTGTGTGAGGATGGGAAGCGGAAAAACGTTCGAAAACCGCGGAGTATTTTAAGCCGTATTCTCGGCGGGCGGGGATATGGCTCGGGTTCCGGTTCTGTAATCTGGGAAAGACGTAAAAGGAATGGAATGTGGCTAAAGACAATTTCAAAGCGGACGATTCGCTTGCGCTCAGGCATCCGCTTTGAAATTAACGCCACACCCCATTCCTTTAAGTCTTTCC
>CALWFS010000238.1 GCA_944377705.1 uncultured Mediterraneibacter sp.
ATTCGAACATATTATATTTTATATAATATATAATGTCAATACTTATTAGAATAATTTAAAAAGAAATATAAATTGCAGGAATCTTGCCAGAAAATTGAAAAAACTGTATCATGGACTGAGAATAGTTCTATCTGTGAATAAGGACAGGTTTTCAAAGGAGACTGTTTCATGTATAAGATTTATATCGTAGAAGATGACGCCACGATTGCCCGGACGCTGAAAGAGCATTTGGAAAAATGGGATTATCAGGTACAGTGTGCAAAAGATTTCCGGAATATCACAGAGGAATTTGCAAGGTTATCACCCGAGCTGGTTCTCATGGACATCCTTCTTCCCTTTTATAACGGGTATCACTGGTGTACACAGATCCGCAGGATATCCAAGGTCCCTATTTTGTTCCTCTCATCTGCGGGGGATAATATGAACATTGTGATGGCGATGAATATGGGCGGGGATGATTTTGTGGAGAAACCCTTTGACCTGAATGTGCTGACCGCAAAGATCCAGGCAATGCTCCGGAGGGCATATTCTTTTCAGGGCAGGGTAAGCCTGATCGAGCACGAAGGGGTGATACTGAACCTGAATGATACCTGTGTAAGCTATGAGGGAAAGAAGCTGGAGCTTACCAAAAATGATTTCAGGATCATGCAGGTGCTCATGGAGAATGCAGGGCGGATTGTGAAGAGAGATGAGCTGATGCAGAGGCTCTGGGAGAGCGATGAGTTTATTGACGACAATACGCTGACCGTGAATGTGACGAGGCTACGAAGAAAATTAGAAGAGATCGGGATCACGGATCTGATCAAGACGAAAAAGGGAAGCGGGTATCTGATACAATGACACATATGATTACCACTTATCTGAAAAAGAACAGGAAACCAATCCTATTTTATCTTGTTTTCCTGGCGATGTTTTACCTTGTGCTGTATCTCTACGGAGTGCGCGCGGACGCGCTGGGATATGCGGTGTTTCTGTCCCTGGCCACATTCACCGTGCTTGGGCTTTTTGACCTCTGGCGCTATCAGGAAAGGATAAAGACCATAGGGGAGGCGTTCCGGAATATGCCCTATGAACTGGGAAGCCTGCCGGTACCTCTGGACATTCCCGAGGAGAAATATCAGGAAGAAGTGCGTATGCTCGGGGAGCGGCTTGTGGCACAGGAAAATGACTCCCGCAGAAGCAGACAGGAGATGCTGGACTTTTACGGTCTGTGGGCGCATCAGATCAAGACGCCCCTTGCGGCCATGAACCTGCTGCTCCAGTCCGCGGAAGCGCGGGAGGATGCCATCCCCGACGGCATCGGGAATGAGGGAGAACCTGGCGGAGAGTCAGGCGGGGATAAGGATGCTAAGACCTTTCAGAAAATGCGCATGGAGCTTTTTAAGACCGGGCAGTATGTGGACATGGTGCTGTCCTATCTGCGCGCGGAGGACATGTCATCGGATCTGCTCCTTAAGGAATACTCTCTGGATGAGATTGTGCGGCAGGCAGTGCGCAAGTATTCGGGCATGTTTATCCTAAAGAAGGTCCGACTGGAATATGAGCCCTGTAAGGAGATGGTTCTGACAGACGAGAAATGGCTCCTTTTTGTGTTGGAGCAGCTCCTGTCAAACGCTCTGAAATATACGGAAAAAGGATCCATCCGTATCCGCGTGGAGCCGGGAAGCCATGGAGTCCTTCTGATCGAGGATACCGGGATCGGGATTCAGGCGGAAGATCTGCCCCGGGTGTTTGAGAAAGGCTTTACCGGGTATAATGGAAGGCAGGATAAGAAATCCACCGGCATCGGGCTGTACCTTTGCCGGATGATCTGTGAGAAGCTGAACCATACCATTACGATCACATCCGAGCCGGGAAAAGGCACAGCAGTGCGCCTTGATCTCACGAGAAAAGAGATGCGGCATGAGTAGGCTTCATGGAAAGTGACAGAAATGTAAGGATAGAGGAATGAATGTAAGGCAGGCTTATGGAAGGCTGCCTTTTATCTTTTTATAATGAAAACAAAATAAAAAGACAGGGAGGAGATAACAGATGACATTGCTTGAAGTGAAAAATCTAAAAAAGATATATACCACCAGATTCGGCGCAAGCCAGGTGCAGGCGCTCTCAGACGTAAGCTTTTCGGTGGAAAAGGGAGAGTATGCCGCGATCATGGGAGAGAGCGGGTCCGGAAAGACGACCCTTCTTAACATCCTTGCCGCGCTTGACAAACCTTCCGGAGGGACGGTCCTGCTGAACGGGAGGGACATGAAGGGGATAAAAGATAAGGAACTGGCTGCATTCCGGAGGAAAAACCTGGGCTTTGTCTTTCAGGAATTTAACCTGCTGGATACGTTCTCTATTGAAGATAATATTTACCTGTCCCTTGTCCTTGCGGGAGAGAAATACGGACAGATGAGGGAAAAGCTGGACCGCATCGCAGGCAGGCTGGGGCTTACGGAACTTCTGAAGAAGTATCCCTACGAAGTCTCAGGCGGACAGAAACAGAGGGCAGCAGTGGCAAGGGCTCTGATTACCCGCCCTCAGCTTATCCTGGCAGATGAACCCACCGGGGCGCTGGATTCCCGGTCGTCAGATGAGCTGATGAAGCTGTTTTCTCAGATCAACCGGGAAGGACAGACCATCCTCATGGTGACTCACAGTGTCAAGGCGGCCAGCAGCGCGGGCAGGGTGCTCTTTATCCGCGACGGCCAGGTGTATCATCAGATCTACCGCGGCAATCTGACAGACGAGGAGATGTACCAGAAGATCTCTGCCACGCTGACAGTCCTGGCGACAGGAGGTGAGGTGCATGAATAAGCTGTTTTATCCAAAGCTTGCTTTTCTGAACCTGAAGAAAAACCATAAGACTTATGTGCCGTATCTTTTTACCTGTATTCTGACCATTATGCTCTTTTATGCTTTGAGTGCCATCGGTATGAATAGCGGGCTGGAACAGATAAGGGGCGGAACAGTAATCGGCACAGTAATGGAGTGGGTGACAGCGCTTACAGGAGGATTCTCGCTGATCTTCCTGTTCTATACGAACAGTTTTCTCATCAAGCAGAGGAGAAAAGAGCTGGGGCTCTATCAGGTGATGGGCATGGACAAGAAAAACCTGAGCCTGATGATGCTCTGGGAGACGCTGATCACTGCGGCGGTCAGTCTCGGGGCAGGACTCCTTCTCGGTCTGGCGCTTGGGAAGCTGATGTTTCTTATTTTCCTGAAAGTCGTACACTTCCCTGTGCCGCTGGATTTTGCGGTGGAGCCGGAAGCGCTCTTACAGACGGTTCGGCTGTTCCTGGCAGTATTTCTTATGAACCTTGCATGGAATCTGTTCCGGGTGGCCCGCTCTAAGATCTCGGAGATGGTAGGGGCGTCCCGGGCAGGGGAGAGGGAGCCGAGGGGGAAATGGCTTCTTGCAGTTTTCGGTCTGACATCGCTTGGA
>CALWFS010000239.1 GCA_944377705.1 uncultured Mediterraneibacter sp.
AGATCGCTCAGGAGGGCGCGATCCAGATCTTCCAGGAATACAATACCGGTATGGAAGAGATTATCGTAGGCGTTGTCGGTGTGCTCCAGTTCGACGTGCTGAAGTACCGGCTGAAAAATGAATACAATGTGGAGATCATCCTTGAAAACCTTCCGTATGAGCACATCCGCTGGATCGAGAACGAAGGGATCGATCTGGACCATATCAGCGGAACCTCGGACATGAAGAAGATCAAAGACCTGAAAGACCGTCCGCTGCTCCTTTTTATACATGAATGGAGTATCCGTATGACCCAGGAGCGCAACGAAGGGCTGAAGCTGTCAGAGTTCGGGCGCTAGACGCGTACTGTCTGAACTTTTTCTTTGCAAACACCGGGATATTTGTTATAATGGGGAAAGAGATTAGACAAAACGGGAGGTTTTGATATGGCAAAGGACGAGAGAAACACATATACGATACAGAACGACGCAAGCCTCGGAGAAGTGAAGATCGCGGATGAAGTTGTGGCGATCATTGCGGCGCTTGCGGCGACAGAGGTCGAGGGTGTTGCATCCATGGCCGGTAATATCACAAATGAAGTGATCGGAAAGCTGGGGATCAAAAACCTGTCCAAAGGCGTGAAAGTGGATGTCCTTGAAGGCGTTGTCACCGTATCACTTGCACTGAACCTGAAGTATAATTACAATATTATGGATGTGACGGGCAAGGTACAGGAAAAGGTGAAGAACGCTGTAGAGAATATGACAGGGCTTGAAGTGGCTGACGTCAATATCAAAGTGGCAGGCGTTGAGATGGAGAAGCAGGATTAAGCTTAAGCCGTCCTGCGGGGCAGACTGCCTTTGCGTGATAAGGGATGTCGTAAGACATCCTTTTTCTGTAAGCATGGGTTAGTGTCTCTGCGAAAATGATACTTCCGTGACAGATAAAAGAAAGGAATCAGTATGGTTAGGACAGAACTGAGAGAACACATTTTCAAGATGCTGTTCCAGATCGAATTTAATAATCCTGCGGACATGCCGGATCACCTGAAATATTATTTTGAGACTTTGGATGACGCGTCTGTTAAAGATAAAAATTATATCCGGGAAAAATACGAGGCCGTGGCCAGCCATCTGCCGGAGATAGACACGCTCCTGAATGAGAATGCAAAAGGATGGAAGACCGCCCGGATGAACAAGGTTGACCTGACGATCTTAAGGCTGGCGGTCTATGAGATGAAATGGGACGAGGATATCCCGGACGGAGTGGCAATCAATGAAGCGGTGGAGCTGGCGAAACGCTTTGGCGGTGAGAGCAGCTCGTCATTTGTAAACGGAATCCTCGGAAAACTTGCGAAACAGGGGTCCTGAGAATGAAAAATGTCTATACGGTGAAGCAGGTCAATTCCTATATCAAGAATATGTTCACCCAGGATTTTATGCTGAGCCGGATTTATGTAAAAGGAGAAATATCCAATTGTAAATACCACACATCAGGACATATCTATTTTTCTTTGAAAGACGAGTCAGGAACCATCGCCTGCGTGATGTTCGCAGGATCAAGGGCAGGACTCTCCTTTCGCCTGCAGGAAGGACAGCAGGTAATTGTCCTCGGATCAGTGAGCGTGTATGAGAGAGACGGAAAATACCAGCTCTATGCAAAGGAAATCGTGCGTGACGGTGTGGGAGCGCTGTACGAACGCTTTGAGGCATTAAAGAGGGAACTCTCGGAGATGGGGATGTTCGCTCCCGAGTATAAGCGGCCGATCCCAAGATATGTCCGCACTGTGGGTATTGTCACAGCTCCCACAGGAGCGGCAGTCCGGGATATTATCAATATTGCGGGCAGACGCAATCCCTGCGTGCAGCTGATCCTGTATCCGGCTCAGGTCCAGGGAGAAGGCGCGGCTCAGAGTGTGGCGCGGGGAATACGTGCTCTGGAGAAAAAGCAGGTTGATGTGATCATTGTCGGACGCGGCGGTGGAAGCATGGAGGATCTGTGGGCGTTTAATGAGGAGACTGTGGCGCGGGCTATTTTTGACTGTACGGTTCCGATAATCTCGGCAGTGGGACATGAGACTGATACAACGATCGCGGATCTTGTGGCTGACCTGCGTGCTCCTACGCCTTCTGCTGCCGCTGAGCTGGCGGTTTATGATATCAGGGAAGTAAGAGAACGGCTTCTGGCCTGCCGGGAAGCCCTTCAGCGGACGATCCGCTTTGGGACGGACAAATGGAGAAAACTTCTGGAGCATGCGGCCCTTCAGCTGAAGCTTGCACATCCGCGTCAGAGACTGAATGAGAGCAGGCAGTATGCAGCTGATCTGGAGACAAAGATCCACGCGCTTATGACAGAACGTCTGACTCGGGAGCAGCACAGACTCGCGCTGTGCATTGAGAAGATGAAGGGACTATCTCCTCTTTTGAAACTTGACCAGGGATATTCTTATGTACAGACGGAAGATGGGAAAAATATAAAGAGCATCACACAGGCAGAGAAAGGGTGCTGCCTTGATATTTATGTGCGTGACGGAAAGGTGAGGGCTCAGGTGCTCTCGGCGGAGACGGTATCTTACCCGGAACCGGAGACATCCGCTCCAGTCATGCTCAGGGAGGAGGAATAAAGTGGGGACAGAAGAGAAGCTGACAGAGGAGAGGCAAAGCCTGGAAGAAATGTTTGCACAGCTTGAAGGCGTGATCGCGGAAATGGAGGGAGAGGGAATCTCTCTGGAGCGGTCGTTTGATCTGTACAACAAAGGGATGGGGCTTTTAAAAGAGTGCAGCAAATCCATCGACGAGGTGGAAAAGAAAGTACTCATTCTGGATGAGGATGGAGAGACGCATGAATTTTAAAGATGAATATCAGAAACGAGTCGAATCGATTGAGAGCATATTGAAGAAATACCTTCCCAGACAGGAGGGATATCAGAAGATCATCATGGAGGCAATGGAGTACAGCCTCATGGCTGGCGGAAAACGTCTCCGCCCCATGCTGATGAAGGAGTCTTTTACCCTGTTCGGAGGTGAGGGGGAGATCATCGAGCCCTTTATGGCTGCAATCGAGATGATCCACACATATTCGCTGGTTCATGACGATCTTCCCGCAATGGACAATGACGAATACCGCAGGGGAAGGAAGACAACGCATGTAGTATACGGTGAGGACATGGGAATTCTTGCCGGAGACGCTCTTTTAAATTATGCATTTGAGACGGCATGCCGTGCCTTTGATATAGCTCCGGAAAAGAGCGGCTGCATCGGACAGGCACTTAAGATCCTTGCGGGAAAGGCAGGGATCTATGGTATGATCGGAGGTCAGGTAGTGGATGTAAAGGAGTCCGGTCATATTCTGACAGGAGATATGCTGGATTTTATCTACCGGCTGAAGACAAGCGCACTGATCGAGTCATCCATG
>CALWFS010000240.1 GCA_944377705.1 uncultured Mediterraneibacter sp.
GGCAATGAAAAAGGCATCGGGAAGTATCCGTATCGATCTGGCGCAGTACAGGGAGATGGAAGTGTTTACTCAGTTCAGCTCTGATCTGGACGCTGCGACAAAGGAGCAGCTTGAGTACGGCAGCGGTCTGATGGAACTGTTAAAGCAGCCGCTGTACCATCCGCTGTCTCTGCATGAGAAAGTGATCACTCTGTGCGCGGCGACCCACAAAGTGATGCTGGGGATCGAGAAGAAGCAGATCAAAAAGTTCCAGGCAGATATGCTGACTTATTTCGAGACCGCGCATCCGGAGATCGGGCAGGAGATCGAGGAGAAGAAGGCGCTCTCAGAGGAACTGATCGGAAAGATCGTCGAGACTGCTGTGGAATTTAAGAAGAGCAGGTGATAGTATGGCAAATATCAGAGAGATACAGAGCCGCATCAACAGTGTAAGAGACACGATGAAGATCACAAATGCCATGTATATGATCTCCTCCTCGAAGATGACTCAGGCAAAGAAAAAGCTGATGGAGACAGAACCGTATTTCTATGCGCTGCAGGGAGAGATATCAAGGATTTTAAGGCATCTGCCGGAACTGGAGCACCATTTCTTTGACACCAGGGAAAAGATCCCGGCAGAGGAGCGGAAGATCGGTTCTATTGTAGTAACGGCAGACAAAGGGCTTGCGGGAGCATATAACCATAACGTCGTAAAGCTGGAGGAAGAGATCCTGGCAAAGCCGGGGATTCACAAATTGTTTGTTGTAGGAGAGCTGGGGCGGCACTATTTTGCAAAGAGGGGCTTGGAGATTGATACAAATTTCCAGTATACGGTCCAGAAACCTACCATGCACAGAGCAAGGGATATCTCCGGAGTCCTGCTGGAGCAGTTCCGTTCGGGAGAGCTGGATGAAATCTATATCGTATACACGCGAATGGAAAATTCTGTTCAGTCGGAGGCAGAGGTATTGAAGCTCCTGCCCCTGGAGAGAAGTTCATTTAATGAGATGAAGATGCCGCTGAACATGTACCGTGAGGCGATCGACCTCTATCCGTCAGCAGAGGTAGTGATGGACAGCATCATACCGAATTATGTGACAGGTATGATATACGGATGTCTGGTAGAAGCGTACGCCAGCGAGCATAACGCCCGAATGATGGCGATGAAATCCGCCACAGACAGCGCTCAGAGCCTGATTCATGACCTGTCCATTATTTATAACAGGGCAAGGCAGGCGGCGATTACACAGGAGATCACAGAAGTGTGCAGCGGTGCAAGGGCACAGCAGAAATAGTAGGAATATTCATGAATGTTTCGAAAGTGTTCCTGAAAGGGGTCAGACCCCTTTTGGGAGGGGTCTGACCCCTTTTCGGAGAAAGTGAGAACAGTTATGATTACGAATAAAGGAAGAATCATACAGGTTATGGGACCTGTTGTTGACGTAGTATTTGAAGACGGCAGCCTTCCCTTTATCAAGGATGCACTGGAGGTAGATAACAACGGGAAAACGTGCATTATGGAGGTTGCCCAGCATCTCGGAAATAATGAGGTGCGCTGCCTGATGCTCTCTGCGAGCGAGGGACTTCACAAGGATATGGAAGTCACTGCCACTGGAGCCGGCATCCAGGTGCCTGTGGGAGAGAAGACGCTCGGCAGGCTGTTTAATGTACTCGGGGAGGCGATCGATGACGGTGTGTCCATCGATGATGCAGAGAAATGGGTCATCCACAGACAGCCGCCGACATTTGAGGACCAGAGTCCGGTGGTGGAGATCCTGGAGACGGGGATCAAGGTCATTGACCTTCTGGCTCCGTACGCAAAGGGCGGAAAAATCGGGCTTTTCGGAGGAGCGGGGGTCGGTAAAACCGTGCTGATTCAGGAGCTCATCCGCAATATTGCCACAGAGCACGGCGGATACTCTATCTTCACAGGGGTTGGAGAGCGTTCCCGTGAAGGAAATGACCTCTGGACAGAGATGAAGGAGTCCGGAGTCCTTGAGAAGACCGCTCTGGTGTTCGGACAGATGAATGAGCCGCCGGGAGCGCGTATGCGCGTGGCTGAGACAGGTCTGACCATGGCGGAATATTTCCGTGACGAGGAGCATCGGAATGTCCTTCTCTTCATTGATAATATCTTCCGTTTCACACAGGCAGGATCTGAGGTTTCCGCCCTTCTCGGGCGCATGCCGTCAGCCGTGGGCTATCAGCCTACGCTTGCCACGGAGATGGGTGAGCTCCAGGAGAGGATCGCGTCCACGAAGAACGGTTCTGTCACCTCCGTACAGGCTGTCTATGTGCCTGCGGACGATCTGACAGACCCTGCGCCGGCAACGACCTTTGCTCATCTGGACGCGACTACCGTGCTTTCCAGAAAGATCGTGGAGCAGGGCATCTATCCGGCAGTAGATCCGCTGGAGTCCAGTTCCCGAATCCTTGAGGCGGATGTGGTCGGAGAAGAGCATTACGAGGTGGCGAACCAGGTGATCGCTATCCTCCAGAAGTATAAAGAACTCCAGGATATCATTGCCATCCTCGGCATGGAGGAGCTTTCCGATGAGGACAAAGCGACTGTCATGCGTGCGAGGAAGATCCAGAGATTCCTGTCCCAGCCCTTCTTTGTGGCAGAGACATTCACCGGCATCCCTGGAAAATATGTTCCCCTTAAGGAGACGATCCGGGGCTTTAAGATGATCATCAGAGGTGAGATGGATGAGTATCCGGAGTCTGCATTTTTCAATGTGGGAACCATTGACGATGTGATCGCGAAGGCAAAGGCAGAGACAGCGGAGGCGTAGGAGTATATGGATACATTCGGACTGAAGATCATAGCGAGTGATAAGGTGTTCTATGAAGGACGATGCCGGAAGCTGGTCATTCCCGCTCCGGATGGAGAGAAGGGAATCCTTCCGAACCATGAGAACATGGTCATTGCCGTTACTGTAGGGATCGGCCGCATGGAAGCTGAGGAAGGCAAATGGCAGGAAGTCGCTCTGGGCGGCGGCTTTGCGGAGATTGTCAACAACCGTGTGACTCTGATCGTGGATACGGCTGAACGCCCGGAGGATATTGATGTCCGCCGCGCCAGAGAGCAGAGAGAACGCGCGGAGGAGCAGCTCCGCCAGAAGCAGAGCACCCAGGAGTATTATCATACCCAGGCGTCCCTTGCCAGGGCGATGAACAGGCTGAGGCTTGCCCAGGATAAGAAGTGGAATCTGTAAAAACGAAATATGTTAATGTAAAAGAACAGCAAAAGCACCGGATATTTCGCGTTATAACCGCAAATATCCGGTGCTATGATTTTGCTAGAAAAAATTACATGTAGGTTTGTCAAACATATGTTACACCATGCTGAATAAATTCCTTCAAGACAGTCTGTGGGGATTTCCAGCCCAG
>CALWFS010000241.1 GCA_944377705.1 uncultured Mediterraneibacter sp.
GCGGAGTACCCCAGTAACGGTTACGGCTGATTCCCCAGTCCTGAACATTCTCGATCCAGTCGCCGAAACGTCCTTTGCCGATGCTCTCCGGGATCCAGTTGATCGTATTGTTGTTCGCGATCAGGTCGTCTCTTACCGCGGTCATCTTGATAAACCAGGACTCACGCGCATAGTAGATGAGGGGGGTATCGCATCTCCAGCAATGGGGATAGCTGTGCTCAAACTTGGGCGCGTCAAACAGAAGCCCTCTGGAATCCAGATCTTTGAGCACTTCCGGATCCGCCTTCTTTACAAATAATCCTGCAAACGGAGTGGACTCCGCCATATTTCCCTTTTCATCCACGAGCTGTACAAAAGGCAGGTCATATTTTCTTCCCACATTGGCGTCGTCCTCACCGAATGCCGGCGCAATGTGCACAACGCCCGTACCGTCTGTCAGCGTAACGTAGGTATCGCATGTCACATAAAATGCTTTTTTATTCTGCTTTGCGGCAGCATCTGCTGCACACTGGTAGAGCGGCTCATACTCTTTGCCTTCCAGCTCTGTTCCCTTATAAGTCTCAAGGACTTCATAAGCCGGTTTTCCGTCTTCTGCCAGTTTCCCAAGGACCGTGTCCAGAAGCGCGCATGCCATGTAGTAAATATATCCGTCTGCTGCCTTTGCCTTTGCGTAATCCTCCTCCGGGTTCACGCAGAGCGCCAGGTTGGACGGCAGGGTCCACGGCGTGGTCGTCCATGCGAGAATGTATGCATCCTCGTCTTTTACCTTGAATCTTACGACCGCAGAACGCTCCTTGACATCCTTGTATCCCTGTGCCACTTCCTGAGCAGAGAGCGGCGTCCCGCAGCGCGGACAGTACGGCACAATCTTAAAGCCCTTATAAAGCAGGTCTTTCTCCCAGATCTGTTTCAGCGCCCACCACTCGGACTCGATAAACGTGTTGTGGTACGTCACATAGGGATGTTCCATATCAGCCCAGAAGCCGACTGTTGCGGAGAAGTCCTCCCACATTCCTTTATATTTCCACACACTCTCTTTACATTTGTCGATGAACGGTTCAAGACCATACTCTTCGATCTGTTCTTTCCCATCCAGACCGAGAGCCTTCTCCACTTCCAGCTCCACCGGGAGTCCATGAGTATCCCATCCGGCCTTTCTCGGCACCATATACCCCTTCATAGTGCGGTATCTCGGGATCATGTCCTTGATAACACGGGTCAGGACATGGCCGATGTGCGGTTTTCCGTTTGCTGTCGGAGGTCCGTCATAGAAAATATACTCCGGACAGCCTTCACGCTCTTCGATACTCTTCTCAAAGATATGGTTATCATCCCAGAACTTCTCGACCTCTTTCTCCCGGCCGACAAAATTCATATCCGTAGATACTTTTTTATACATATGATTTTCCTTTCTGTAATGGCCCCTGCGCATCCATGTGTCGATGGCGGGCTCGCTCTCGCTCGGGGCGGGGCTTTGAATCAAAACGCAAGACAACCGATAAAAAGGCTTTCGTCCTGTAAAAGGACGAAAGCCTGCTGTTCTCTCGTTTTAACCACCTGTTACAACATACTTGGAGCTTTTCCTGTATTGCTCCGCATATGGTGTCCCTTAACGCGGGACCTGCGTCGGATCTTACTCTGCCGGTATGCGCCCTGCATTTCTGATACCGCGGCTCGGGAGTGATATTCGAAAACCTGCTACTTGCGCCGGGCTTGCACCGTCCCCGGCTCGCTGTGACGTTCGGAAGGTGTCTACTGTCTCCGTTATCGCCTTTGCTCTGTAAATTTATATACATGGCTATTATAAGCGCCCGAGCCGGAAAACGTCAAGGGGATTTCTCTTAAATTCTATCCGTCTTATTTTTCGTTTGCAGACTGCAGATGTAGTCAGGCACCTGCCGGCTCGTCTGCTCGTCCCGACCTCCGGAAAGCTCATCAAAAAACAGGAACTTCAGCTTTTCACTCTGCCCTTGTCCGCAGTCTGAATACAGCAGTCACGCTCATGCCGTCCTCCAGCCTTTTTGCAAACTTTCAAGAAAAAACGGAGATTTATTTTAGGTAATCCTTCTTACAGTTTTTTCACAAACAGCGCTCGTATGGCATTGAGGACCGCAATGACCATGACCCCCACATCTGCAAAGATGGCAAGCCACATATTTGCGATGCCCACAGCGCCCAGTATCAGGCAGACGATCTTAATGCCGATCGCAAACCAGATATTTTCGTATACGATCCGCAGACATTTCCTTGAGATGCGGATCGCCTTTGCTATCTTCAGAGGATCGTCGTCCATAAGGACGATATCAGCAGCTTCAATAGCCGCGTCAGATCCCATGGCTCCCATGGCAATGCCGATGTCAGCTCTGGAAAGGACCGGCGCGTCATTGATGCCGTCCCCTACAAATACCAGTTTTCCCTTCTCCGGTTTTTCCGTAAGGAGTTCCTCTACTTTTGTCACCTTATCCCCAGGCAGCAGCTCACTGTACACTTCGTCTATTCCAAGTGACGATGCGACCTGTTCCGCTACATTCCGTGCGTCTCCTGTGAGCATGACGGTTTTCTGCACGCCTGCTGCCTTCAGCGCTGCCACTGCTTCTTTGGCATGGGGCTTCACGATATCCGAGATCACGATATGACCGGCATAGACTCCGTCCACAGCCATATGGATGATCGTTCCGATGCTGTGGCAGTCGATGTATTCGATGCCGAGGCGTTTCATGAGCTTTGCGTTGCCTGCTGCCACAGAGATGCCATCCACCTTTGCCGTCACGCCGTTTCCGCTGATTTCTTTTATATCTGACACTCTGGACCGGTCCGGTTCTCTCCCATATGCCCGCTGCAGGCTCTTGCTGATGGGATGGGAGGATGCGCTCTCTGCAAGCGCCGCGTACTCCAGCAGCTTTTCGTTTTCCATCTTGTTGTGATGGATCCCGTTTACTTCGAACACCCCCTGGGTCATGGTGCCGGTCTTGTCAAATACCACATATTTGGTCTGAGACAATGTCTCCAGATAGTTGGAGCCTTTCACGAGCACTCCCGCATTGCTGGCGCCTCCGATCCCTGCGAAAAAGCTTAATGGGATACTGATCACCAGAGCGCAGGGACAGCTTATGACAAGAACTGTAAGGGCGCGTGGGATCCAGGTACCCCACTCTGCCGGGATCCCCATACCGAACATCCGCACAAGCGGCGGAAGAATTGCGAGCGCGATGGCACTGTAAACAACTGCCGGGGTATAAACCCGTGCAAATTTGGTAATAAAGTTTTCGGATTTTGATTTTCTGGAGCTTGCGTTTTCCACCAGATCCAGGATCTTTGACACCGTGGACTCCCCGAACTCTTTCGTGGTCCGTATCTTTAGAAC
>CALWFS010000242.1 GCA_944377705.1 uncultured Mediterraneibacter sp.
ATGATCAAAGGATTGCATATCGGTGTCTTCATCCTGCGCTGGATCCTCACACCGATCCAGAATGTAATAACGCTGAGCGCCACGCCAAAATACGGGGAAGCAAATATCTCACTCAATCCCTTTTTCCTCCTTTTCTGTCACAGAATCTTTCCTTTTCCCTACGGACGCCCCTGTCCTTTGCGCTGTTCTCCAGCGTGTCCCGCCCTGCTCAGCGCCTGCGCGCCCTGCCAGTTCCATACAGCGCACCGTCAGTTTCACACTCCAGGCCGTCACAGCGAAGGTAATCACCGTGGAGATCACACAGATAATGATCAGCTGCACCGCCGAGCTCTTCAACACGTCAAAATAATTGATGATGCTGACTCCTGCGGGTATAAAGAAAAATGCCATATTTTCAAGCAGGAAATCCGCTTTTTCCTGGATATGCTCGATCTTCAGCACGCCGATGAGCAGGCAAATGAGCAGCAATGCCATTCCGATCACGCTTGCCGGGAATGTAAAAGGCAGAACCTTCTCTATTACCTCGCTCAGCCAGCACACCAGGAAAATGATCCCGATCTGTTTGATGATTCTCATAATTTTATCCTTTCTATACTGTCAGCTAATAATGCCGTAATATACCTGCGCCGGTCTGTGTTCACAGGACCAGCTTTTATAAGATACCATCACCGTCTGAAATGTGCAACCGGTTCTGATAATAAGAAGAATCCTTACTATATCTAAAAATCTGTTGACAATTGCATAATGATGTTTTATGATACTAATGTTTTCACACTTTAAACAACTAAAATTTTACAGTGTGAAGTTAATATTGATATTTTACTATCAATTCTTATTATATCATTTTTTACAAATATAACGCCAGCATATCGCAGGTATCATAGAAGGGGTATGCACATATGCAGGCGAAAAAAGAAACCGGAGGAAAACAGCTATGATCATTGTGCTTAAACCACACACCACAGAAGAAAATATTATCCGCGTTGAAAATCTCGTTAAAAACAGAGGTCTTGACACTCACATTGTGCGCGGTACAGAAATGACCATTATCGGATGTATTGGCGATACGACCCTGATCGATCCCAGGCTTTTCGAGGTGGACAGCAGCGTCGATAAAGTCATGCATGTACAGGAACCATACAAGCTGGCAAACCGTGCCTTCCACCCGGAGGATTCAGTAATCGATGTATCCGGCGTCAAGATCGGAGGCGGACATATGGGACTCATCGCCGGTCCCTGCTCCGTAGAATCCTTTGAACAGGTACTTGAGATCGCAAAGGCTGCCAAAGCTTCCGGAGCCAATCTCCTGCGCGGCGGCGCATTCAAACCAAGGACCAGCCCGTACTCTTTCCAGGGGCTCGGCCTGGAAGGACTGGATATCCTCTGCAAAGTAAAAGAAGAAGTCGGGCTTCCAATCGTAACAGAACTTATGTCAACCCAGTACCTGGATATCTTCAATGAAAAGGTAGACCTGATCCAGATCGGTGCCCGCAACATGCAGAACTTCGATCTCCTGAAACAGCTCGGACAGGTGAAACGCCCCATCCTTCTCAAACGCGGATTAAACGCTACCTATGAAGAATGGATCATGTCCGCAGAATATATCATGGCTGCCGGAAACGAAAATGTCATCCTCTGCGAGCGCGGGATCCGTACTTTTGAGACATACACAAGAAACACTCTGGATCTCCAGAGCATCCCGGTCCTCCACAAAAAGACCCATCTGCCGGTAGTTGTTGACCCGAGCCATGCCGGAGGAAAATGGTGGCTCGTAGAGCCCATGGCAAAAGCAGCAGTCGCCGCCGAAGCGGACGGACTTATGATTGAGGTCCACAACAACCCGGAATGCGCGCTGTGCGATGGAGCTCAGTCATTGAAGCCGGAAAAATACGATACATTGCTTACTCAGGTAAAACAAATTGCAGAAGTTGTAGGAAAAATTCTGTAAATTTTCCTAAAAGGGGTCTGACCCCTTTTGCTAAACTTGTCTATAAAGGAGATACAACTCATGAAATTAACAGTTAATTTAGAAAAAAACAGTTATCCGATCTATATAGAAAACGGCATTCTTGTCAGAGCAGGAAAATATATATCCAAGTATTTCAACGGGGAAAAAATCATGGTCATATCTGATGACAATGTCTTCCCTCTGTATGGGGAAGCTCTCATCTCCTCTCTGGATTCCTTCGGCTATGAGTGTCATTCCCTTGTCCTTCCCCACGGCGAACCTACGAAAAGCTTCCAGACTCTTCCGGATATTTACAGTGCTATGCTCACTGCCAAAATATCCCGCAGCGACCTTGTGATCGCTCTGGGCGGAGGAGTGATCGGTGATCTGGCAGGATTTGCCGCTGCCAGCTTCCTCCGCGGGGTAAAACTGGTCCAGATCCCAACTTCGCTGCTGGCTCAGGTAGACTCATCCGTAGGCGGCAAAGTCGCAGTGGACCTGCCCCAGGGCAAAAATCTCGTGGGCGCGTTCTATCATCCGAAACTGGTGCTCATTGATCCTGATGTTCTGGACACACTCCCGCCCCACTTTATCAGTGACGGCATGGGTGAAGTCATTAAATACGGATGCATCAAAGACAGCTCACTTTTTGATCAGCTCTGCGCCCACACCTCTTTCAAAGATCTGAAACCAGAGCTGACAGAAATCATCGCCCGGTGCGTGGACATCAAACGGATCGTCGTAGAAGCTGACCAGTTCGATATCGGCGAGCGCATGCTCTTAAACTTCGGGCATACCCTCGCTCATACCATTGAACAATATTATCATTATGAAAGGGAAAGTCACGGAGAAGCCGTAGGCATCGGCATGTATCAGATCACAAAGATTGCAGAAGAAAAAGGGCTGACAGAGCCAGGATGTGGAGAAAAGATAAAAAAAGCACTGGAAATTTACGGGCTGCCCTCCTCCTGCGGACTGCCTATGTCCTCCCTGACAGAAGCTGTCAAACTGGATAAAAAGAATTTAAACGGACACCTCAATGTCGTGCTCCTGAAAGAGATCGGGGAAAGCTATGTCTATCCCACAGATGCAGAGTTCTTCCCGGACTGTATGTGTTAAAATCTGGATTTGCCGGGGAAACGGCGGACAGATAAAACGTCCGGGAACTTCGGAGCGAATGGATCGAAGACGTATTCAGCCCGGGTGTACGGGTGGATGAAAGCTTTGGGTTGTCGACAGTGCTCCCCTTTTGTCCCACTTTTTGAATCCTGCATTTGTCTGCAAGGGACTGCCGGTGGGATGAATGTGGAAAACCGCCCTATTTCAAGAGTCTTTCGTGGCGGGCGGGAATGTGGTGACGGTGACTTGGAGTAATCTGCTGGAAAGTCTTAACGGCAGGGAGTGCGGCGTTAATT
>CALWFS010000243.1 GCA_944377705.1 uncultured Mediterraneibacter sp.
CTACCCCCGTATCCCGGGACATGAGTTCAGCGCAAAGATCGTGGAGATCGATGAAAACGAGTATGGGCTCAAAAAAGGCATGATCGTCACATGCAATCCGTACTTTAACTGCGGAAGCTGTTACAGTTGCAAAAAGGGAATCGTGAATGCCTGTATGGACAACCAGACTATGGGGTGCCAGCGCGACGGAGCATTCTGCGAATACATCACAATGCCTCTGGAGAGGATCTATGACGGTAAAGGGATGGATCCAAAACTTCTGGCAGCCATCGAGCCATTCTGCATCAGCTATCACGGAGTACAGAGAGCCGGGATCAAAAAGGGCGACAAGGTCCTTGTCGTTGGAGCCGGTACGATCGGTGTACTGGCAGGCTGTGCTGCAAAGGCTCTGGGCGGAGAGGTCTATATGTGTGATGTGGCAGAAAAGAAGCTTCGCTACGCTATGGACACCTTTGGATTTGACGGCATGATCCTGAATGACTCTCCGGAAGCTCTGGAAAAGGCAGTAGGGGAGATCACCGGACAGATCGATATTCGCGGCACAAAAAATAATTATGGCTTTGACGTGTGTATCGAGGCGGTGGGACTGCCGTCCACATTCCAGAATTGTATTGATGCAGCAGCTTTCGGCGGGAAAGTAGTGCTGATTGGCGTGGGAAAGAAAAATCTGGATTTCAATTTTACGCTGCTCCAGAAGAAAGAGCTGAACGTATTCGGAAGCAGGAATGCGTTGAAGAAAGATTTCGTGGAACTGATTGATCTGGTCAATGCGGAACGGGCAGATCTGGGCCATGTGATCACGAATATGTATCCGGCTGACAACGCGGCTGAAGCATTTGCCGAGTTTGACAAAAACGGAGCAGAAATGCTGAAAGTTGTTTTGGATTTTTCTCAATTTTAATCAGAGCAGATTTTGACAGAAGGACAGGTGAAGATAATAATGGAGCTTTTAAATTACGAGGTGCTTAGGAAATCCGGTTATAAAGGGTATATTCTAGAGTCAGCGCCGGAAAAGGTGATGCAGTTTGGAGAAGGAAATTTCCTGCGTGCTTTTGCAGACTACTGGTTTGATGTGTCAAATGAAAAAGCAGGGTGGAACGGAAAGTGCGTTCTCGTACAGCCAATCCCCCAGGGACTTACCAGACTGATCAATGACCAGGAAGGACTATACACTCTGTATCTCAGAGGAAGGGAAAACGGAGAAAAAGTGGACAGAAAGCGCGTGATATCTTCTGTCTCCCGCTGCATCAATCCTTACGAGGATGAGGGATTTCAGGCAATGATGGAGCTGGCAGAGTCCGACGATCTTGAATATATCGTCTCCAACACAACAGAGGCGGGCATTGTTTATGATCCGGATTGCCAGATGTCAGACAAGCCTTGCAGTTCCTTTCCGGGGAAATTCACACAGGTTTTATATACGCGGTATAAAGCAGGAAAAGGAGGGCTTGTGATCCTTTCCTGCGAGCTGATCGACAATAATGGAAAAGAGCTTTTAAAGTGTGTGAACCAGTACATTGACCAGTGGAATCTGGATGACGGCTTCAGAAAATATGTGAATGAAGACTGTACATTCTGCTCCACGCTGGTAGACCGGATCGTACCCGGCAGGATCAAGGATGAGGAAGAGGCAGCCAGACTGGAAAAGGAGAATGGGTATAAAGATCTCCTCCTTGACGTGGGAGAGGTGTTCGGTGTATGGAATATCGAGGGACCGCAGTGGCTTGAGGAAAAACTTCCGTTTAAGGCGTCGGGGCTGAACTGCCTGGTCGTTCCGGATGTGACTCCGTACAAAAAGAGAAAAGTCCGGATCTTAAACGGTGCGCACACGGGATTTGTCCTGGGAGCTTATCTCGGAGGCTTTGAGATTGTCCGTGACTGTATGGCAGATGATACGGTTCGCGGATATATGAATAAAATGCTCTACGAGGAAGTTATCCCTACCCTGCCATTGGACAAAGACGATCTGATGCAGTTTGCAGGAGCAGTACAGGACCGCTTTAACAATCCCTTCGTAGACCATGAGCTGATGAGCATATCCCTGAATTCAACATCCAAATGGCGGGCAAGGAATATGCCGAGTCTGCTGGAATATATTAATATGAAGGGAATCATACCGTCATGCCTGGCAATGAGCTTTGCATCGTATATCGCCTTCTATACAAACGATATCCAGGAACTTACCGATAAAGGGCTGGTCTGCCGGCGCGCAAAGGGAAATACCTATGTATGCTCGGATGACCGCTGGGTTCTGGAGTTTTACTGGGATCACAGGGATGACACTGTGGAAGAGCTGGTCCATGCAGTGATGACCAATGAGCATATGTGGGGACAGGACCTTACGAAGATCGACGGCTTTGAGAAACTTACTGTCCACAATCTGCAGAAGATCAGGAAGGAAGGCGCGCTTGCAGCTTATGCGTCCTGCCTGTAATAAAATTAATATGACAGGAACAGATGGGGATGCCGTTTCGTGAAAAAATCGCAGAACGGCGCCCCCATTTTTATTGCCTAATATTAGGGCGTATGATATAATATATAAGATTGCGGACAGCCTAAAGTAACCGAGACCACTGAAAAGTATGCCAGAGGGAATGCTGGTGTGTTTTTCAGTAGTTTCGGAGACACCTGCCCGCGAAAGAAAATGTATGATAAAAAGGAGAAAGACATGTACAAAAAGTATGAAATGGAACTCGCCGGCAGGACGCTGCGCGTTGACGTGGGCAGAGTGGCAAAGCAGGCAAACGGCGCTGTGCTCATGCACTATGGCGATACAACAGTGCTCTGTACTGCAACGGCATCAGAGAAACCGAGAGACGGGATTGATTTCTTCCCTCTGAGCGTGGAGTACAATGAGAGACTCTATGCGGTAGGAAAGATCCCCGGTGGATTCAATAAGAGAGAGGGAAAGGCATCTGAAAACGCGATCCTGACAGACCGTGTCATCGACCGCCCGATGCGCCCTCTTTTCCCGAAGGATTACAGAAACGACGTAACACTTGAGAATCTTGTCTTATCCGTGGAGCAGGACTGCAGCCCGGAATTGACAGCTATGCTGGGCGCGTCCATTGCGACAAGTATTTCCGATATCCCGTTTGACGGTCCGATCTCCACGACACAGGTCGGTCTGATCGACGGAGAGTTCGTATTCAACCCGACAGCAGCACAGAGAGAAGTCTCTGACCTGGCTCTGACTGTAGCTTCCACAAAAGAGAAGGTCATCATGATCGAGGCCGGCGCAAACGAAGTGCCCGAGGACAAGATGATCGAGGCGATCTTTGCGGCTCATGAGCTGAACCAGAAGGTCATCGCATTCTTTGATAC
>CALWFS010000244.1 GCA_944377705.1 uncultured Mediterraneibacter sp.
TCTCGATTACGTCTGCTCTTGCTTCGTCTTCGAGTTTTGCGCTCACAACAACAGCTAATTCATACTTATTCATGTTCCTGCACCTCCTTATGGTCTCTGGCCCCCGGCTTCACTCCGGGAACAAGGAATTATGATACTTGCCGACATAGTTTCCGACAGTATGTCACGGTTATTCATGATACCATAAGTAAGAAGGTGTTTCAAGCTTTTTTTATGATATTTCTGGTATTTTTTTCAACCAGGCGGCGCGGAACCATGATCTGGTGTCCGCAGCCTTTACATTTCAGCCGAAAGTCTGCTCCCACACGCAGCACTTCCCAGTCTTTACTCCCGCAGGGGTGCGGCTTTTTCATCGTAATGACGTCCCCCACATCGAATCTGTCTGCCATTCTCCTTTTCCTTTCCCGGCCGCGTTAATCCGTTGCCGTAAGCACTCCCTGTACGAGGAAACGTTCATCATCCCGTATATTCGTACAGGTGGACAGGCTTACAATCTGTGACTGAGCATTCAGTTCCACATCCACCCTATAATTGGAAGAATCCTGACAAAGTTTGAGATACTCCTCATACTCTGCATCTGAAGCGTACTCAATCTTATAATTGTCGGATGTATCTTTTACTATCCCGGCAGAAAATACTGTATATGTCCTCACTTTCCCGTCCGGCGTGTAGATATAAAAATTGGGGTGTTCTTTGCAGAACGATTCACTGTCATATTCCAGGAGCCCGGAAAACATCTCTCCGCCTACATTCAGATGGTGCCCGTAGATAAAGGTATTTCTGTCAGAAAAATCACTGCTGTTCCTGTAATCCATAAAGATAGCGCCCAGCTTATTGTCGTCCGCCGTAAATGTCTTAGTCAGGTAGTCCACATTGTCAGCGCTCTTTACGACCGGATAGCTGATGATCGAAGGTTCATCGAACCGGATCCATGCCACTGTATCTGAATTTTCCTTAAGCAGCGCGTCAAAATCCACCTGGAATCCGCTTCCGTCCTCGTCTGCCGTTATGGCAAGATCTTTGATCTCGTCGTAGATCTTGCCCCCGGAATAATACGGAATCAGCATTGTTACCAGCTGATACAAAGAAAATACGAACACACAGACCGCAATGACCAGAATCACACTTGATATCACATTAAACCGGGTTCTCTTCTGCTGTCGTTTCTTCTTTGAAGCGGCTGTTCTTCCCGAATGCCCCGGTTTCCGGCCTGCGCTCTTTCTGCGGTTGTTTCTTCTATGTACAGGACGTTTCTGTTTGCCGCTTTCTGTTTTTTTATTTTCTTCTCTGTCCATTTCGCCTATCCCTCTTAGCTTCTTCTATCTGACTGCCGGCAGATATTCTGCTAGAATCCCAGATTCTCATCCACGAGTATGATCTTAAATCTGTGTGGAATCTGACTGAATCTTGTGATCATGATCTGGCAGCAGATACATTCCGGGCTTTTACAATCAAAGCAGCTGCCGTTTTTCACACACGGAGTTTCAATGCAAAACCGCTGGGTATTGATCGGTGCCGCCTCGTTCCTCGCCCTGTGCAGGGCGTCCTCCTCTGTCTTTACCACCTTGTTCATTCCTACGATGAGAAGTACATTTTTCGGTCCGAAGGCATATGCTGCTACCCGGTTGGCATTTCCGTCTATGTTTACAAACACTCCATCTTCACTCATTGCGTTGACACTCCCCAGAAACCAGTCGCAGGTAAACGCCTCCAGCGCGATCTTACGCTTCTCCTCCGGTGTCGCAGCCTTATCCCGGTCATAAAATTCATAATTGCCGGAATTGATGGCATCTAAAAGCCCCGACTCACGGATCGACATCGAACCGCCCGCATTGATATTGCTTCCCTCCGGGATCAGCTCCAGCGCTTTCTTTACCGCTTCTTCTTTCGTCGCCACATAATAGGCTTCCATATTCCTGGATTCCAATGCCTTTACAACACGTTTCCCAAGTGCTTCGTTTCTTTTCTGCCTTACATCCATCGCAATGACCTCGCTTCCTTTCCTTTAGATACGCGGCGCCTGCCGCCCGATCACCACTTTCCAAATTTCTCCGCGGCGTGGCAGACTCTCTTTGTTTCACCGCAATTACAGTCAGTATATCATATTTTTTTGAAAAATCACATTCTTTATCGTATTTTCCCTACTTTATTCCTGTATTCAGCAGAGTCTCCACTTCATCCATCTGCCGCACCACGTCCTCTCTTCTTTCGTCAAAGAGAAGCCCTTTGTTGTACCTGTAATACAGGTCACTGCCGTTTTCCCTGATGAACCATGTACTGTAATAATTGTCATTTAGTTCTGTGACAAATGCTACCATCTCCTGGCTCTCGCCGAACGCGTCCTCCATGAACCGGAACGCATTCTCCAGCACTTCGGACGCATGGCTTTCCGCGGCGTCAAGTTCTTCCTTCTCCCTGGCAAAGAGTTCTCTTACACTGTGAAAAGCCTCGTCGTCAGAAAAGAGTTCTCCCTTTAATCCTAATGCGAAACGGGTAAGGGCATCGATCACCCGGCTCAGTGTATGCTCCTGCTCTTTTGTCAGGACTTCCGCGCGTTTCTGCTCTTCTAAATCCTTCTCCGCCATAGACCGCACGTCGTCCAGCATCATAACAGACTGATTATCCCTGTAATAGATAAGATACTCGTACAGCTTCGCCACATATGCATCCTGGCGGTAACATTCCCGGAACAGTTCTCCCAGCCTGCCGCTCAGCAGACTGACAATGCTCAGGTGCTCGTCAAGGGCTGCCGCCCCGATCTTGCTTAACACATCCGCATCCCATCTTCCGTCTAAAATATCCTCTATCTTATAGTCTGTCCTGTATTTATAATACAGTTCCAGATAATTGGCAAAATCCTTTGCGATCATCCTGTACTGGATATACTGGTACGCCACATCCCGGTCAACAGTCTTTCCCAGCTTCTCATATACCTGGATGAGCTGTGAAAGGTCCTCCCATCCTCTTGCCGTGGCAAAGAGCTTCCCGTCCACCGTGTTCTCGATCCGGTAAAAGTTCTCCCGGCGCAGCTCCAGGTAGGAGATGACAGCCGGATGAATGCCCTGGAAGTACGCGTACTCCTTCCAAGCCGGAAAGTCTGCCTCCACATCGATCTTCTTAAGCCTGTCCAGAGTCACTACATCAAACTCCCGCACAGATTTATTGTACTCCGGCGGATTCCCCGCCGCCACGATGATCCACCCTTCCGGCACTCTGTGGGTGCCGAAAGTCTTTCCCTGAAGGAACTGGAGCATAGCCGGCGCCAGAGTCTCAGACACACAGTTTATCTCATCGATAAAAAGGATACCTTCCTTCATC
>CALWFS010000245.1 GCA_944377705.1 uncultured Mediterraneibacter sp.
AATAAAAACAGGATACGAAGCCTTGCGGAGGAGGGGAATAAAAAGGCAAAGGTGATCGAGGGATTGTTTGAGGATTCAACGAAATTCCTTTCTACCATCCAGGTGGCGATCACATTTGCGGGATTTTATTCATCGGCTTCCGCGGCGTCGAGCATTTCACCGGTCCTGGCGGAGTGGATGCACAGCGTGGGAATCCCATACAGCGGGCAGATCGCCCACAACGGCGTGACACTGATCCTGATGTTCTTTAATCTTGTATTCGGAGAGCTTGTGCCGAAGAGGATCGCGCTTCAGAAGGCAGAGGCATTCTGTATGATGACTGTCATGCCGATTCATTATATTTCCATCATCCTGACGCCGTTTACAAAATTGCTGTCATTCTCTACAAAGCTGGTCCTGAGGATCCTTCACATGAAGACAGAAGACCAGGAGGAGGCTGTGACAGAGGAAGAGATCAAAGCGCTCCTGAAAATGGGAAATGAGAGCGGTACGTTTGATGATGACGAACGTGAAATGATCGACTCAGTGTTTAAGTTCGATGAGAGGACAGCGAAGGAGATCATGGTGCCGAGACGGGATGTGTTTACCATTGACATTGAGGATTCCTTTGAGTCTCAGATTGATGAGATCCTTCAGACAAGGCACAGCCGGATCCCGGTATACGAGGAAAGCATTGACAATATTATCGGAGTGCTCCACGTGAAGGATGTGATGATCGAACTTCGTAAAAATGCACTTGAAGAGGGCGACATCAGACGAATGCTTCACAAGCCCTTTTTCGTGCCGGAGACAAAGGATGCGGACGAGCTGTTCCGCAGCATGCAGGAGACGAGGCATCACATGGCGATCCTGGTGGACGAGTACGGCGGATTCTCCGGTATCGTGACGATCGAGGACCTGGTAGAGGAGATCATGGGCGATATCAACGAAGAATACGAGGAAGTCGTTCCTGAGATCCAGGCGGTCAGCGAGGATGAGTACCTGCTCGACGGGGGTATCCTGATCGATGACCTGAACGAAGAGCTGGGGCTGAAGCTGGAGACGGAAAATTATGACACGCTTTCCGGCTACCTGATCGAGAAGCTGGGCCATATTCCGGAGAAAGATGACAGAGATACCATTCTCTCGGACAACCTGGTCTTTACTGTAGAGGAGGTCAGGGACAACCGGATCACAAAGGCGCGGCTTAAGATCGAGCCCGCCGCGGAGCCCGAGGAAGAAGAACACAGCGGGAAAAAAGATATAGTATAACGGATCATTCAGAAAGGAGATGCAGTGCGATGAAGATGCTGTCTATCGAAGAGGAACTGAAAAATAATTCTTATCCCGGGAGAGGGATCATCATAGGGAAAACCCCTGATGGGAAAAAGGCAGTCACAGCTTACTTTATCATGGGAAGGAGCGAGAACAGCAGGAACCGTATTTTTGTGGAGGACGGAGAAGGGATCCGTACACAGGCGTTCGATCCTTCCAGGCTGACGGACCCGAGCCTGATCATTTACGCTCCGGTGCGCGTCCTCGGGAATAAAACGATCGTGACAAACGGCGATCAGACAGATACGATCTATGAGGGCATGGACAAGCAGCTCACTTTTGAGCAGTCCCTGCGTACAAGAGAGTTCGAACCGGATGGACCGAACTATACACCGCGCATCTCCGGAATCATGCATATAGAGAACGGCACATACAATTATGCTATGTCCATTTTGAAGAACAATAACGGCAGCCCGGACAGCTGCAACCGGTATACATTTGCATATGAAAATCCGGCAGCAGGGGAAGGGCACTTTATCCATACCTATATGTGCGACGGAAATCCGCTCCCGAGCTTTGAGGGTGAGCCGAAGCTGATCAGCGTTCCGGATGACATGAAGGCTTTTACAGAGCTTCTGTGGAACAGCCTGAACGAGGATAACAAGGTTTCCCTTTTTGTCCGCTATATTGACATTGAGACAGGGAAATACGAAACGAAGATCGTGAACAAAAATCATTGATAATAAAGGAGCGGATGAGAAGATGAAAGAATTGGAACTGAAATACGGATGCAACCCGAACCAGAAACCGTCCAGGATCTACATGAATGACGGAAGCGACCTGCCCGTCGAGGTGCTGTGCGGACGTCCGGGATATATCAATTTCCTGGACGCTTTTAACGGCTGGCAGCTTGTATCAGAGCTGAAGAAAGCGACCGGGCTCCCGGCGGCAACATCCTTTAAGCATGTGTCTCCGGCAGGAGCGGCAGTCGGTCTGCCTCTTTCCGAGACTCTGGCGAAGATCTACTGGGTAGATGACCTGGGAGAACTCTCTCCGCTGGCGTGCGCCTATGCGCGGGCAAGAGGGGCGGACAGAATGTCCTCCTTTGGTGATTTCATTGCGCTGTCCGATGTGTGTGATGTGGACACCGCAAGGCTGATCAAACGAGAGGTATCCGACGGCGTTATCGCTCCCGGATACGAGCCGGAAGCGCTGGAGCTGTTAAAACAGAAGAAAAAAGGAAATTACAATATTATCCAGATCAACCCGGACTATGTGCCGGCGGCACTGGAGCGCAAGGAAGTGTACGGCATTACGTTCGAGCAGGGAAGAAATGAGCTGAACATTGACAAGGATTTCTTCTCCAACGTGGTGACAGAGAACAAAGAGCTTCCTGACGCGGCAAAGGTTGACCTTGCGATCTCCATGATCACTTTGAAATATACGCAGTCAAATTCTGTCTGCTATGCAAAGGACGGACAGGCGATCGGCATCGGCGCGGGGCAGCAGTCCCGTATCCACTGCACCCGTCTTGCCGGACAGAAGGCAGACAACTGGTGGCTGCGCCAGAGCCCGAAGGTGCTGGGGCTGCAGTTTAAGGACGGCATCAGACGCGCGGACAGAGACAATGCGATCGACCTGTATATCGGAGAAGAGTACATGGATGTCCTTGCGGACGGCGTATGGGAAAATACGTTTAAAGTAAAACCGGAAGTGTTTACAAGGGAGGAGAAGCGTGCATGGCTGGACAAGATGACAGACGTGGCGCTTGGCTCAGACGCGTTCTTCCCGTTCGGAGACAATATCGAACGCGCCCACAAAAGCGGCGTGAAATACATCGCGCAGCCGGGCGGTTCTGTGCGGGATGACAATGTGATCGAAACATGCAATAAGTACGGCATGGTGATGGCGTTTACGGGAATCCGACTGTTCCATCACTAAAAGAGGACGGCAGCAGGGCAGCCGGCAGGACGCAGATAGGATAATAACCAGGGAGCTGCGCGCCGGCTGTCGTGCTGTGCGCCGGAAGGAGGAGTCACGCATATGGT
>CALWFS010000246.1 GCA_944377705.1 uncultured Mediterraneibacter sp.
TCCGCGTGCTGAAACAGGGCATCGGTCACAAATGCAGGAGCGCCTGCGGAAAACTGTGGAAACGCGTATGTAAAAACCGCTCAGCTTAAAAGCTGCTGAGTTTAAAAACCACTGAGCTTAAAAGCTGCTGGATATTGTATAAGATTTGGAACAGAGCAGAGGGAGGTGACAGACCTTCCTCTGCTCATAGATGTTATCTCATTTTCCGATCATGATCCTGACTATCCGATTTCTCCAAAAATCTGAAGCTATTCTCTCTTTTCATGACAGGTAAATTTTTTCTTTGGATGCTGTATGCTAAAATAATAAATGTAACCTTATCTCTGTTTCCCCAGTCTAATCTATGTAAACTAAAAGGAGCGCACCTTTTATGAAACACCGCGGGCGTGCAACTGTCACGCCGCGAAAACACGGCATAGCCAGTGAAAGGAGACACATGAAATGAACGCAACCGAAGAACTCCGTCTGATCAGAAAAGCGGTCCGGGGAAATCCGGATGCATATGGCAGGCTGATCGTTCTTTATCAGGACTATCTCTACAAGATCGCTTTCCTGCATATGAAAAACGAGCAGGATGCCCTCGACCTTGTAGGTTCCACGATATTAAAGGGATATCAGAATATCCGCACTCTGAAAAAGCCGGAATGGTTTAAGACATGGCTCACAAGGATCCTGATCAATACCGCGAAGGATGAGCTGAAAAAAGTCGTCTACTATGATGAAATAGATGAGGACCGGATATCAGACCAGTATCAGACTGTGTCGCTTGAGGAGTCTCTGGATCTAAATTCAGCGATCGAACGACTTCCCGAAAAGTACCGCATGGTCATTGTCCTGAAATATTTCAGCGAACTGTCTGTGCGCGAGATCGCATATATCATGCACGCGCCGGAGGGCACTGTAAAAGCATATCTGAGCCGTGCCCGCGATGAACTCAAGAAAGTATTAAAGGAGGATTATTTCTATGCAGGTTGATTTTAATAATATTCAAATCCCCACAGAAAAACTAAACGCCGTAGTGTCAGAGAATCTGGACAGGGTCAAAAAGCTCCATAAGAGAACCCGCTTCCGTCACATTGCGGGCGGCTGTGTGGCAGCAGCGGCTGCCATTGCCGTTTTATCCGGTGTATGCGCTTCTAACCCTGTGATTGCCGAACAGTTTACGAAGCTGGGCGAGATTTTCGGGCTTGTACAGAATCAGCAGCGTTATCCGGGAAACTATTCCGAAGCAAGTGTTCCTGTTCCCGGCACAAACGTCAGCCAGTCTGAAGGCATCACTATAACGCTCTCTGAATTCGTGTGCAGCAGCGAATCCATGAATATCTCTGTGCTCATCGAATCGGAGGAGCCTTTCCCGGAAGCGTTCCGCAAAAGTGCTGCCGATGGGGATGAAGGGATGAATTCCTCTCTTATGCTGGCAGCCGGGCAGAGCGCAGACTTTGCCGGCGGTCTGCTGGACTTCTCCCAGGATCCGTACATTGAAGTCCAGGGAAGCTTTCAGGATGAGTATTCCTTTGCCGGGGCATTCCGCATTGACTTTAATCTATATCCCTACGCACAGTACGAGATTCCCGATTCCTTTACCTGGGATCTCAGGATAACCGGTATCTCCTGCGCCTCCGGAAGCGATCCTCTGACTATTCCGGGCGAGTGGAGTTTTTCAAGCCGGATCACAAAACAGGATATCAATACAAAGACCGTGGAAGTAAACAAATACGCTCCGAACGGCTCCGGTATCTCAAGCGTCAGAGTGTCCCCATATGAAGTAATTGTGGAAGATGACTATGATGAAAGCAGGATCCAGCCAGGATATGAAAAATATGATTCCATAGGGTCCGTCATGCTGGATGGCTCCGGAAAACTGATCAAAGATAAGGTCGGTATGTTCCCTGTATCTGACTATGACCTGTCAAAGATCACTGTTTATTATCTTGCCATACCGAACGAAAAAACCTGGGTGGAAATACAGGAGAAATTATACGACGAAGGCTTTGCGCCCCAGCTACGGGAATACCTGGAAGAAACTGCGGTCCAAAAGATAGAGATCCCGCTGTAAAATCTGTCTTTCACACATGAATCACCATCCGTCCCCGGATACCTGTCATAACGCAAAACCGCTCCGCTCTACCTCGACTGTTGGAATGCCTGTAACGCCAAAACATATACTCGTGCAGAGGCACTCCTATATGCTTTGACTAACAGGCAGAACCAACGATTCTCGGAACGCTCCCGCTTGGATGTTTTGCTTATATGACAGGTATCCGGGGACTATGCTTATCCAGACGGAAAGAACAGCTTTCACATCTGAGAAAAAAATTCCGCCCGGATGGCCCTTCTTTTTCTTGGAAAATCTGTCTTTGCTGTATAGCTCCTTGATACAGAAAAAATCCCTTTTGAAAAGACAAGCCGGCACATCCATATCCCTCAAGGACCGTAGAGCAGCGCCGGCACTTGGATCGCGTCTTTTGCGATCCTATGTACCGCTGCGCTGCGGCCCGAACGCAAGTGGGTCCGCGAGGGATATGGATGTGCCGGCGCACGCTAGTCAAATTAATTTTTCGATATCAAGCTATATAATAAAGACAGATTTCACATCCCGCGCTTCACTTTGGGTTCCCAGAGGACGACTGTTCCTGCCTCAAGGCTTTTTTTTACATCGATCACCCGCTGGTTCGACGATCCCCGGAACACCAGGCGGATGTCTTTAAGCGCTTCCACGAACCGGCCGTCCACGAGCACGTCTAGCATGGAAAGCATCTCATCTGTGTATTCGCATCTTGCGCGGCTTTCACTGAGCAGCTCTTTATCAAAGAGATATCCGCTGTAACACCAGATATTTTTCTCCGGATACTGCTCTTTCACTTTGCGCAAAAGTCTGACCAATACTTCCTGGTTCTGCGGCTCAAAGGGTTCTCCTCCGAGGAGCGAGAGACCGTTGATATAAGCCGGAGCCAGAGCGTCCAGTATCTCATCCTCTGTGTCCTGTGTATATTCTTTTCCGTAATCAAAATCCCATGTATCCTGGTTAAAGCAGCCCGGACAGTGATGGGTGCAACCGGAAACGAAGAGGGACACTCTGACTCCCTCTCCGTTTGCGATGTCACATTTTTTTATTTCACCGTAATACATCTTATCGTCTCCTGCATAAGATCCGCACAGTATTTTCAGCCGAAAGCAGCCGGCTTAGTTTTACAGGTGGAGCACTCTTTCCTTGATCTCCTGTGTTCTTCCCTGATTCCAGAACTGTGTGCCGATATAACCGCATGTACGTCTTGCAACGTTGAGTGTATCCT
>CALWFS010000247.1 GCA_944377705.1 uncultured Mediterraneibacter sp.
GTTGAGATAAACGGATGCATCTTGAACTTGGCGGTAAAGAACCCGGCTATCGTTGTAAAGAACGTACACAAAAGGACGCACATTACAAGCGCTAAGATCACCCTTCCGATAAGCGGCAATGATGTAAAATCAAATATATGTCCGAACACTCCACCTGTATTGATCCCCTGATGCATGATGATGGTCGCTGTGGTCATGCCCATACCGACCATACGTCCGATGGACAGATCCGTACCTGCAAGGAGGATCAGGGCTGCAACGCCAAGCGCAAGGAACATTCGCGGTGAAGCCTGCTGCAGGATATTCAGCACATTGTTGTATGTAAGCAGCGGCGATCCCTTCAAAATCGGTGTGATAATACACAGAGCGATAAAGATCAGGATAATCGCGATATACAGACCGTTGCGCAGAAGGAAGGCTCTGCGGTTAAACGTATATTTATAGTTCTCCCACTTCTGTGCCCTTGACTCCGCAAATGTGAACCTGGACATACGGAGCAGGTCGATCAGATGATACTTCCATGTAAATGCGGCATGCTTCCTGTCTTTAATCGCCTGGAAATCTTTCTGAAGTTCCAGCTTTGCATCAAACAGACGGTTTTTATAAACGTATCTCTCGTCTTTGATCTCCTGCTGGTCAGAAAGCTTTGACATATTCTGCTGATGCTCTTTTTCCAGCTCCGCCACCTTTTTCTGATACTTTTCTTTTGCAGCTGCTTTTTCCATCACGCAGCTCTCTTTGACTTTCTGAAAATACTCGCTGTCAAAATGTGCCTTGATATAATCCTCTGCCTCTGAGATCAGCTTCGAGATCTCCCCTTTATTATTCGCTTCTACGGCCTTTGCTTTTTCCAGCTCTTTCCTGGCCTGCGCGATTCTGTTCTGTCTTTCTCCGGATGTAAGGCTTTTGTCCTTCTTCGTCGTGTCGATCACGCTCTGAAGAGAGATTACCTTATCCGTACCATCTACTCTCAAACTGTCGATCTTTGCCTGAATTTTACCGACATGATCCTCGATCGGCCTGCGGAGTTCAAGCTCCTGCTCCGCCGTAAGGATCTTACTGTTTCCATTAGCCATATCCTTCAATCTCCCTCACTATAGGTACTTTGCACTGAGCCGCAGGAGCTCTTCCTGGTTTGTCTCTTTTGTGTTGACAATTCCAGAAAGGTGTCCGTTTGACATAACACCAATGCGGTTCGTAATTCCCAGAATCTCCGGCATCTCAGATGAGACAACAATGATCGTCTTTCCCTGTTTCGCCATATTAATGATCAACTCATAGATTTCGTATTTTGCTCCGACGTCAATTCCTCTCGTGGGTTCATCCATCAGGAACACCTGCGGACTGCGTTCCAGCCATTTCCCAAAAATAACCTTCTGCTGATTTCCTCCGGAAAGACTTGAGATCATGTCATCCGGTCCCATGCATTTCGTATGCATGACTTTGATTTCCTTTGCAGTTGCTTTTACCATCTTGGAATCCGAAAGCGCGGGGCCGGATTTATACTGTCCCAGGTTTGCGATCGTCGTGTTAAACGTCAGGTCGCCTTTCAGGAAAAGGCCGTTCGCCTTACGCTCCTCAGTGATCATGGCAAATCCATGGTCCATTGCTTCCCTTGCGCTGTTAAAATTCATAAGACGGTTATTCAGATAGACCCGGCCGGCCGCCCTGGTCCGCACCCCGAAGATCGTTTCCAGAAGCTCTGTACGTCCGGCGCCCACCAGACCGTACAGCCCGAAGATCTCTCCTTCTTTCACGTCAAATGTGATATCCTGCAGATGAGGTTCAAATTTTGTGGACAGGTGCTGGATAGACAGGATTACATCCTTTGGCGTATTGTCCACTGGCGGAAATCGGTTTTCAAGTGAGCGCCCGACCATCGCCGCGATCAGCTCATTCATATCTGTCTCTTCGATCCCTTTTGTCATGACCAGGTTACCGTCACGGAGTACGGATACCTCGTCGCAGATCGTGAATATCTCATCCATTTTGTGAGAGATATAAATCAGGGCAATCCCCTGCTCCTTCAGCATATTCATCATCTCGAAAAGCTTGTCAACTTCCTGCACTGTCAGGGACGACGTGGGCTCGTCGAGAACAATAACTTTTGAATTATAGGAAATTGCCTTGGCGATCTCGCACATCTGTCTCTGAGAAACAGACATGTTCCGCATCGGCTGAGTCAGGTTGACCGTCATGCCCAGCTTCCTGAAAAGCTCGGAAGCTTCTTTTTTCATTCTCCCCTCGTCAACCACTCCCAGAGAATTCACCGGATACCGTCCAAGAAATAAATTGTCCATTACATTTCTTTCCAGGCACTGATTCAGCTCCTGATGCACCATCGCGATGCCATTTTCAAGAGCATCTTTCGGTCCTGAAAAGCTTACTTCCTTCCCATCCAGGAAGATCGTCCCTTCGTCTTTCTGATAAGTACCGAAAAGGCACTTCATCATCGTCGATTTCCCGGCGCCGTTTTCACCCATAAGCCCCATGACCGTACCGCGCTTTACATCAAGATTAATGTGATCCAGCACCCGGTTTCGTCCGAAGGACTTACTCATGCCGCGTATCGATAAGACGATATCATCTTTCTTATCTGCCATTGTTTTTACTCCTGTATGCAATTATTAAATCTACGTCTCCCATAAGACGGTAATAGGGAGAATCACTTCTCCCTATTAATCCCCCTTCCCTTTATTACAAAATTAAGTATAGATCACTGGCTAAGTATAGATGTATAAGAAGCCGCGTTGTCTGTCTTAACCATATTGATAGCAAATGCATCATACTGACTCGGATTTCCGAGACGGTTTGTGATGTTGGACTCTGTCTGACCGTCGCCTCCGATGTACTCGACATTAAGGTTGAGCAGATCATCATACTTCTCAAGGAGCGGCTGATATGTTGAGCTTAAGAAATTATCTGCCGCATTGTAGATATTCAGCCATACGGATTTAACCGGTGACGAACTCTCATCCAGCTGTTTGGACACAGGCTCGTAAACCTTTGTGGAGTCTGTGAAATCCTGATAATTATCAGCAGTTACCGCAACATTCAGAGCATAGTAGGAACGTTCGTCCGCATTGTATACATATACGTCATCACTGAGAACATTTCCGACCTCGTCTGCTGTGCCGATACCTGTATCAACATCAACGCCGTCAAGAGCGTTACGGAGAACACGCAGCGTCAGGTAAGCCTGTACATCCGCATGCTGGCTGATCGTTCCGCCGTATCCTTCTGCGATAGCAGCAACCGCGTCAGCGTTTGCGTCATAACCGAA
>CALWFS010000248.1 GCA_944377705.1 uncultured Mediterraneibacter sp.
CTGTGGAGTCCGTCAAACTTCCCCATGGTGACCGCTGTCTTCTTTGTTCCGTGATATTTTTCAACTCCTGTAATATAGTTCATGCCCGCCTCATCTGTCCTTTTCTTAGCTCAACTTACTATCCCATCCGGATCCAGGAACATCTTCTCAATCCGGAACTGTCTGTGTTTTCCCTCATATCGGTAGATGCCGATAAATCTATGCGCGCCGTCATATACCCGGAATCGCTCTCCCTCCTCCGGTCCCGCGGCAGAGTCCTTCTGTTCCTCTGCGAGATCTGTTCCGTCCGGCTGATGCATAACATGCTTCAAATAAAAAGGATTCCCGTTATATCCGAGAGCGACCGCCTCATCCTTTAATATCACCTGTCTCAGATCAGAAAATACACTGTCCAGGGGAAGCAGGATCTGTGATAAATTTCCACTTTTTACATATTTCTCCGTATCTGCCAGCCGCAGACTCTCTTCCAGGCGGAATCTTCCTACTCGGGTGCGAAGCAGTGATTCCATGCATCCTCCGACGCCCAGTTTCTTCCCGATATCATGGCAGAGAGTACGGATATATGTACCTTTTGAACACTCCACTTCCATGCGGATACGTGGAAGGCATATCTCCTCTACCCGGATATCGCGGATAATCACTCTCCGGCTTTTCCGCTCCACTGTCTTCCCTTCTCTTGCCAGCTCATAGAGCTTCTTACCGCCCACTTTCAGCGCAGAATACATGGGCGGGATCTGGTCATATTCCCCGATAAAATTCCTGATGCAGTCCAGCACTCGATCCTCCGTGACTCCACCCAAGGAGCGTTCGGAAAGGACTGTCCCCGTGATATCCTGGGTATCTGTCGTCTTTCCCAGCAGGAGGACAGCCTCATAGATTTTATCTTTATCTGTGAGCAGGTCACATACTTTTGTCGCTCTTCCCAGACAGACAGGAAGCACCCCCTCCGCATCAGGATCAAGGGTGCCTGTGTGTCCGATCTTCTTCTGTCCCACGATCCCCCGAAGACGGGCGACGACATCGTGGGATGTCCAGCCTTTTTCTTTATATATATTCAATATTCCGTTAACCATTACTCTTCATCCTGTTTCTCGACATGATCAAGCTGAAGCGCGATCCGGGCTGTAATGTTGTTGATTACATCGTGGCTTGAACCGCTCATCATAACTCCTGCCGCGCGCACATGCCCTCCGCCCCCGAAATGCTTTGCAATCACGCTTACGTCCACCACACCCTTTGAGCGCAGGCTGACTTTGAATTTCTGAGGCTCGATCTCATGAAGGAAAATCGCCACTTCCACGCCCTTTGTCTGTCGGAGCTGGCTTACAATGCCCTCCAGGTCAGACGGCTGTGCCTGAAAGAACCTCATGGAACGCTCTCGGATCACGGAGACGATACACTGTTTATCCATGATGAGCATACTCTCCAAAAGCGCCCGTCCTAAAATCTGGTTCTGTACATAGGTCTTTTCATAATATGTCTTTTCTATGATCTCGCTTCCATTGATCCCTTTTCTCATCAGTTCCGCCGCAATTTCCATGGTCTCAGGAGATGTGCAGGAATACTGGAACACTCCGGTATCATGCACGATGCCCATGTAGAGAGCCTCAGCCACTGCCTTGCTGATCTTCTCCCTGTCGATCAGAGTGAAGACGAGCTCTGACGTAGAGCTTGCGTCCGGCACGATATAATTGTTATCTGCATATGCCTCGTTACTGATATGATGATCAATGCACAGAGTCTCTCCTGCCTCCTCAAACAGCGGCTGTGAAAAACCAAGGCGTTTCGTATCGCCGCAGTCCAGGCAGATAAAGAGATCATACGCCCCATCCTCCGAGATCTCGGTTTTTACTTCGTCTGTCCCGCTGATCATACGGTATGCATCCGGCACCCCTTCCAGGTAGACATCCGTATGTATATGTGGGAACTGCTCCTTTAAGTACAGATACAGTCCCATACAGGACCCGACACAGTCGCCGTCCGGGCGGACATGTCCGCCCAGTGCGACCCTGCGCTTATCTTTTAAGATATCTTCTAATACAATCGTCATATTAATCTTCAGCTCCATTCTCTGAATTCCCTGTCACTTCATCGATCTTTCTGCTGATATTTACTCCATATTCAATGGACTGATCCAGGATAAATCTGATCTCCGGAGTATTGCGCATATTGATTGTGCGCGCCAGCTCGCGGCGGATATATCCCTCTGCGCTTGTAAGCCCCTTCAGTGTATCCTGCTGTGCCTTTTCGTCGCCCAGGACGCTGATATATGCTTTGCATGTCTTCAGATCCGGAGCCACTTCGACAGCCACCACGGAAGTCATTGGCGCCACTCTGGGATCTTTGATCCCTCCGCGCAGGATATTGCTCAGTTCTCTTTGGACCTCAGCATTTACTCGTGTGTTTTTGATACTGTTTTTTCTCATCACTGCTCCTTCTTTCTGAAACAGGCTTATTTTCTCTCAGTCTCAACCATCTTATAAGCCTCGACCTCATCGCCTTCTTTGATGTCATTATAATTCTCAAATACAAAGCCGCACTCATATCCGGCCCTTACTTCCTTCACGTCGTCCTTGAAACGCTTCAGAGAGGCAAGAGGTCCGTCGAATACGACAATACCGTCGCGGATCAGGCGGACAGAACAGTTCCTCTCGAAAATACCGTCCTTCACATAAGCACCCGCAATCGTACCGACTCCGGATGCCTTGAATGTCTGGCGCACTTCCGCGTGTCCCAGCAGTTTCTCCTCAAATACCGGATCAAGCATACCCTTCATGGCTGCCTCCACATCCTCGATCGCGTTGTAGATGACTCTGTAAAGTCTCAGGTCAACGCCTTCTCTGTCAGCGATATCCTTTGCGGTCGCGTCCGGCCGCACATTGAAGCCGATGATGATGGCATTGGAAGCGGACGCAAGGATCACGTCTGACTCATTGATCGCGCCAACGCCGCCGTGGATCACTTTGACTACGACCTCATCGTTAGACAGCTTTAAGAGACTCTGCTTGAGCGCCTCCACAGAACCCTGAACATCTGCTTTTACGACAATGTTGAGTTCCTTTAAGCTGCCTTCCTGAATCTGGTTGAACAGATCGTCAAGGGACATCCTTGATTTCGTCTCATCCAGGAGCTTCACTTTATTCTGCGCGATAAAGGTCTCGGCGAAGTTTCTCGCTTCCTTCTCTGAATCGCATCCCACAAACACCTCGCCAGCATTCGGCACATCATTC
>CALWFS010000249.1 GCA_944377705.1 uncultured Mediterraneibacter sp.
TTTGAGGGCGGGAAGCAGAATCAGATTGCCCAGCAGCTTGCGACCGTGCTGCAGGCAGTTATTTCTCAGGTGCTGATTCCAAGAGCGGATGGGAGAGGACGTATCATGTCCTGTGAGATCATGAAAACAACTCCTGCGATTCAGAACCTGATCCGTGAGAGGAAGCCCCATCAGATCCGCAACAGCATCCAGAGCGGCGTGGATATTGGCATGCAGCTGCTGGATAATGATTTGATCCGTCTTGCAAGACTGCGCGTGATCGACAGGACAGAGGCAATCTCGTATGCGCAGGACAGCGAATATGTCAGCCGAAATTTGATGGGAATAGGAGGAATATAGAAAATGGCAAGATTTATCTACCGGGCAATGGATGAAAAAGGGTTCTACACCAATGGGGAGCACGAATGCACCTCCAAAAAAGAACTGGAACAGTTTTTAAACGCCAAAGGCCTGTTTTTGGTTTCCTGTTCTCAGCCTGCGAAATTCAAATTGTCTGCGGAAAAGATCAAACTGAGGGATATTATTATATTCTCCCGACAGTTTTCGGTTCTTTCCAATGCGGGCATTTCACAGGATGAGTGCATCCGCACCATAGCGGCTCATACGGATAAAGACTCCATGAGGACGATCCTCAACGAAATTGCGGGAGAGATGCAGCATGGAAAACCTCTTTCAGAATGTATGGAAAAGCACGAGAAGGTGTTTAAATACTTCTTCGTCTCCATGATGAAAGTCGGAGAGTTCAGTGGAGAAGTAGACCGGGTGCTCAGGGACGTAGCGGACTATTATGAAGACGAGGGAAAGCTCCAGTCCAAGATCCGGGGCGCCATCACCTACCCGGTCATCCTGGGAGTTATGATCGTGGCTATTGTAATCTTTTTGATGAATGGGATCGTCCCCCAGTTTCAGGAAATGTTTGTTTCAATGGGAGCGGAGCTGCCCTTCATTACCCAGATGCTGATCAATGTCAGTGACTTCGTCCGGCAAAACGGACTGCTTCTGGCCCTGTTTCTGGTGCTTCTCATCCTTGGAATCCGGTTTTATGTAAAGACGGAGAAAGGAAGATATCACGTAGACCGGCTTACCCTTTCCCTGCCGGTGATCAGTGAAGTGTACACCAAGGTCGTAACAGCCAGATTTGCCCGTTCCATGAGTATTCTTTTAAACAGTGGGATCAGTCTGATGCAGTCCTTTGACATCATTGATTCCCTGATTTCAAACGGAGTGGTGCTGGAGCGGTTTAAAGAGTGTAAGGAAAGTGTTTCCCTGGGATATACATACTCCTCCTCCCTGGAGAAGATGAACTTTTTCCCGAGTATCCTTTTGAACATGGTTGCCGCTGGAGAGAAGGCCGGTTCTCTCGGAGAAGTCTTTGAGAAGACAAGCTCGTTCTTTGATGATGAGGCAGACCGGGAGATCGACACCATGATCAAACTGATCGAGCCCGTGATGCTTGTGATCGCGGGAGCGGTCATTGTGCTGGTATTCCTCTCGATCATGCTTCCGATGTTTGATATGATTGGGAACGTTTAGGAAGGAGAAGATGATGCAGAATGTACTTATCTATGTGATACTGGCTGTGTTTGGGCTTGTGCTTGGATCTTTTCTGAACGTTGTTATTTACCGGGTCCCCAGAAAAGAGGGACTGGCGTTCCCGGCAAGCCACTGTGCAAGCTGCGGGCACAAGCTGTCCCCTCTTGATCTGATCCCGGTGTTCAGCTGGATCGTCCTGAGGGGAAAATGCAGATACTGTAAGGAGAAGATTTCCATCCGGTATCCTCTGGTGGAACTTCTGACAGCGGCGCTGTTTGTCCTTACGGCCACTCGTGCCGGCAGTGTGTGGGAGCTTGTCCTCTCTCTGGCAACAGTGTTGTTTTTGATCCCAATTGCCGCGATTGATTTTGGACACTATATCATTCCAAATAAAATTCTTCTGGCATTTTTGCCGGTAGCTGTGACGTCCGCAGTTGTACAGGTCGTAAGTCAGGAACAGGTGAGTCTGTTCTATGACAGCACAAGTCCTTTCAGTCCGCTGCTCGGAGCCGTGGCTGCGTCAGGGATTCTCTTTCTCATCGCCCTTTTGGGATTCTATCTCCACGGCAGAGAAGAGGTCATGGGAATGGGAGACATCAAGCTGCTGGTCATCTTAGGCGCGCTTTGCGGTGCGAAAAATATTTTGCTGGTTTTACTTTCTGCGGTGATTCTTGCCGGAGTCGCATCCATTGTGATGCTGGTGCTTCGGAAAAAGGGACGAAAAGATAAAATAGCATTTGGCCCGTATATCATATTAGCATTTTATGTTATTGTATACTGGCTATAGAGACAGGAGGAAAAAAATGAGGAAAAAAGCAGCGATTCTGCTCCTTTGCCTTGCGTGGTGCCTGACGGGCTGCACTGCCAATACAGAGGATCCGGATCTGGCAGATATCATGGATAAAATGGAGGTGACAGACAACACTTCCGAAGACAACACCCCTGAAGAAAATACCTCTGAGGAGGACACTTCCGGATCGGAGATCAGCGGATACCCTTCCCTGGAAGGAGAGGAGACCGCCTATGTAAAGAAGACCTTTTCCGATGTATTTAACAGCATCGAACAAAAAGAGAACAGGCTGTACTATATCGGATATCCCGGATGCGAATGGTGCCAGAGCATGGTGGCGATTTTGAATCAGGCGGCAATGGAGGCAGGAAAGGAAATCTGGTATGTGCCGCTGCGTGACGAGCAGGGGAATCAGTTATATGAGATGGAGGACAGAGAAGCGTTTGTCACATATGCTGAAGAGCATCTGGAAACGAGCGATGAGGGGGAACCGGCATTATATTCTCCGTATGTATTTGTACTAAGAGACGGAGAGATCGTGTCCTCCCATATCGGCACCCTGGACGATCACATATTAGAGGAAGGCATGACTTTGGAGCAGGAGGAAGAATTACTTAATATTTATAGGGCCATGTTTGAAGAAGTAGAATGATTTCCATACTTGAGAAAATCATGCAGATTCTGAATATCCCCCTGCTGATATTCATCGCTCTTTTATTTACCCACTTCCAGGTTATTTTCTCAGAGGAAAAGCGGCGCAGCTCCTTCAGGGCGATTATCATCATTGCTGTGCTGATCGCTCTGTGCTACGGAAGCTATCCAGGAGGAATTGTCTCATATTTCCTGATTCTGGAATTGCTGGTGCTGGTTGTAAAAGGACTTTTT
>CALWFS010000250.1 GCA_944377705.1 uncultured Mediterraneibacter sp.
TGACCACTTCGGTATCTCTCCGTGTTTGGGCACGGATTATTATATCAAACTATCTAAGGGATGTCAATGCATAATTTTTGGAGACCGTTCAGTTGCAGAAAACTGACCAAAAACAGTTAAATGGATTTCCCAAAGAATCGTGTGAGAATATCTTTAGCATAGTTGTAACGTCTTGCATAAGAGTTTGGAACTCGTATCAGTTGAAAATGATGGCTGTTACATATTTTTTGCTTTTTTTCATCCCGAATCTTTATTAACTCGTCCGTATCATGTTCATTCCCATCAAGTTCTATTGCAAAGAGCGGATAACTTGCCTTGCCGGATTTCTCGTAAACAACATAATCAAATCTGCCGGTAAAGAACAAATCGTTTATTTCTTGCGTTGTTTTAAAAACTTGAGAAATGGGGACTTCTTTGCAAACGGTATATTTTGCAGATGCATCGCCAATGGTGCTGATAGCATGGTTTAAATTTTCTAAAAATGCTTCTTCTGTCTTGGTGCTATATGGTTTAATACCAAGCGCGCGTGATTTGGCTTCTTTGGGTGTAACCACCGTTTTGCCGTTAGACCGTACATAATTACAAAGTTCAAAAAGATCATCATCTTGGTTCGGCGTGTGCAAACGTAAAATTTGATCCATACAGCCGGTGATAATCAGTTTTTCCTGCGCGCGGGAAACAGCAACATTAATCAGCTCTTTGTTGTTTTTTAGCCAATTATATGTTTTTTGACTTGTTTTACTGGTAACGGCAAGAGAAAAAATGATTTCTTGCTTTTCATCTCCTTGAAACGCGTGAACAGTACCGCACTCAATATTGGAAAACCCATTTTGTAAGAGTGCCGCTTGAATGGCTTCTCGTTGGTTCACAAAAGGTGTAATAACTGCAATGGAACGGTTAGGGTGCTTTTTTATATAGCAGAGAATTGCCTGTACTTCACTTTCGTTGGTGTTTTTGTCTCCCGACAGGCTGGATTCACAATTTATAAACTCAAGGGGGTCGTCGTCGAAAGTACGGGATTTTATATTAAGTTTATTATTATAATATTTTTTGTTGTTAAATTCAATGATTTTGGGGTGGCAGCGATAATGATAGCTTAACAAGATTTCATCACTTACAGAATCGGCGGCCAAAAAAACTTGATAAACAGATTTCTCACGATAATCATATTCATCAGAAATATTATACTTTTTTTTAAGAATCAAATTGTTTTTTTCATCAAGAAGAATAACAGGCCGAAGTTGCTGGGGGTCACCGACTAATAATAGCTGCTCGCCGCGAATAATGGGAACCAACGCAATGGCAGTATTACATTGACTGGCCTCATCGATAATGACCATGTCAAAATATTGTTTAGGCTCGCCGAGTTTATGTGCACTGATATTTGTAGTGATTACCACAGGGAAAACTTTAATAAATTTTTCCATGTTTTCGTCGTTGGACAGGTATTTTGTAAAGGCTTTGTACCGCTCGTCTTCATCTTCAATATATAAAATATCAACAAGCGGTTTGTATTTCGGTTCAGACAAATGCTTAATATACTTCGCAGAAATAAAGTTTAAATATAAAAGAAGGTTTTCATGGTCCGTGTTGATTAAATTGCGGACATCCTCATCTTGAATGGTCCCTATTTTATCCAGCTCATTTTTGACTGCCTGCAATTGAACGGTTTGCAAGTTCATCATCATGGGCATATTTGTAGAGGATGATAGAAGTGTTTCAATCATCCCTTTACGTTCTTCTAAATCCAGTTGTTTTTCGTATTGATGCAACAAATTGCTCAAGGCCTGATTTTTTTGTTGCTCGTTATCATGCCTCTTGATCAGCGAAGAGTCATAAATCTTCATAGAAGCGGTCTGTTCATACAGTTTTTTGATTTGTAAAACAGCCTTTTTAACATACTTTGTATTTCCCAGTCGAATAACAGGGAACGGTATGGTATTATTTCGGTATTTCATGCTGGAGAGTTTAGAATAAATTTCATTCACAGGATGATTGTTGTAGGAGGAAATCAATACAGTCTTTCCGTTGAAAAAGGCAGATACTACAGTATTTAAAATGGTATTGGTTTTTCCGCTTCCGGGCGGGCCCTGAACATATAAAACGGGATATTTCAACCCATTATGCATGACTAAAAGCTGATCTAAATTTGTCTTGTTATTGTAAAAAGCCAACGGATAATTCTTCCGCCTTATTGGCTTTGAGGTGAGGTCTCCGAAAAATGCTTTAATGGGATATGTAACTTTTCCAGCATCGTACATATCCATAATACCTTGATATTCTCTTTCTAAATCCAATTTACAATCGTATTGCAGTGTCATAATATAAGGCATGTCGTCGACACCGCCATATTCCGGGCAGTTATTGGTTATAGCATCTTTAATAGTCTCTGCATTTTTTTCAAAATTGTCTAAAAGGTTGATTTCGTCATTGTCTAAAAAGGAATGAATGCTTAGTTTACAGCCGTCAATTGTGAATTCCGAGCAGATGGTAACGGTATCGTCAGGTTTTAGAGACTTGTTTATAACGTCAAGTAGAAGTTTTTTATATGCAAGCACATAAAGCCCGTTTTTTGTGTGAATGCTGCAAACATTCATACAAAGTGCAATAGATTTTCCCAGTTGATAAACGGTTTCGCTTTTGCTTTGCGCATTATAATTTTGAACAATCGCCTTGAATTTTTCCGGGGAAAGCGCATAAGGGAGGTGACCGATTATATCTAAATCTAAACTTTTTATAAGGCCGTAGTCTTTTCGGTAGGGGGTGGAATCTAAACGATTGCACATACAGTAATAATTCAGCAATTTCAGGTTTGTTACATTTTGAAAAAGAAACGCATATCTGGACGGGTGTTCAGCAATATCTCGAATTAGATTTGCATCCGTTTGATAATAGGAACCGTCCATTAAAGTGGTTTTTAAAATGGACGCGTAGTATAGTTTGAGCTCAGCAAGTTCACCGGAAGCAATATTGAGCCCGTCAACGGTCAACATTTCGTTTGCAGTGTGAATTTTCTTTATGCCAATCCAGTAGTTTGTTACATTCCCCTGTTTGTTTTTATATTCAATCGAGAGCCATTTCCCTTCGTGAATGGCTCTGAATATATCACTTGCAATTTTTTTCATTTTTTCCCCCAAAGCAAAATTAGCAATTCATCCTTAAGCAATCCATTATGATAATTATATATTGCGTGTATGGATAT
>CALWFS010000251.1 GCA_944377705.1 uncultured Mediterraneibacter sp.
CGCAAAGCAGATGATAAAGAATATGTTGTGATTCTTGATTTTATAGGAAATTATAAGAATAATTTCATGATACCGATTGCATTATCCGGCGACAGGAGCTATAACAAGGACAATATCCGGCGCTATGTGCTAGAGGGAGAGCGGATTATTCCGGGCTCATCTACAATTCATTTTGATGAAATATCACGAAAACGAATTTTTGCGGCAATTGACAGTGCCAATTTCAGCGATATTAAGCTGATCAAGGACAATTATAAGAATCTGAAGAATAAACTGGGGCACATTCCTGCATTGAAAGACTTTGATAAATATGGTGAGATGGATGTTCTCAGGATTTTTGATAACAGCAGTCTGGGATCATATTATAAGTTTCTGGTAAAGTATGAGAAGGAATATAAAGTCAGACTTTCAGCTTCAGAAGAGAAAGTGATCGAGTTCATTTCCAGGAAGTTGGCAAGTGGGAAGAGAATCCATGAGCTAGCTTTGTTGAACAGGATGTTGAGTTATCGTCACGGTTTCTTTTCAATCTGGAAAGAAGAGATGTCAGAGGGTTATGGGATAAATCTGCAGGATAAAACAGTAAAAAATGTGATCAATGTAATGACAAATGAATTTCCGACCGGTTCCGGAAAGAAAACATATGCAGACTGTGTTTTTCTGGAAAAGACGGAGAAGGAGGATTATGATATTTCCGATGAGTTTGACAGCATGCTCCAGAATCCGGATTTCTATCATATTTTGAAAGAACTGGTTGAATTTGGGATTTCAAGATATAAAGAAAATTACAGCCATAGATATCAGGATACCAGTTTTGTGCTTTATCAGAAATATACATATGAGGACGTCTGCCGTCTGCTGGAATGGGAGAATAATGAAGTTCCGCTGAATCTAGGCGGTTACAAGTATGACCGAAAGACGAAGACGTTCCCTGTGTTTATTAATTATGATAAGGAAGAAGATATTCAGGATACGATTAAGTATGAGGATCATTTTGTGAGTCCCAATAGACTGATTGCTATCTCAAAGCAGAGCAGAACTAAGGATTCAGAAGATGTACAGAATTTTCTGCATGCACAGGAGCGAGGGATAGATGTAGAGCTGTTTGTCCGAAAGAATAAAGACGACAAGATTTCGAAAGAATTCTATTATCTTGGAAGAATGAAGGCAACCGGACAAGCCACAGAATTTATTATGGCGAATACCGATAAAACAGCAGTGGAAATAGAATGGGAGCTGGACACTCCCGTTCGAGAAGATATTTACGAATATATTGTGAATAACTAATGGAGGAACTTAATGAAAACAGTAAAAGTAGTCGCGGCCATCATCATACACAACAACCGCATCTTCGCCACCCAGCGTGGCTACGGCGACTTCAAAGACGGATGGGAATTCCCCGGCGGTAAGATCGAACCGGGCGAAACGCCGCAGGAAGCGCTTGTCCGTGAGATAAAGGAAGAACTGGATACGGAGATTGAAGTGGGAGATTACCTGGAGACTGTTGAGTATGATTATCCGACATTTCATCTGTCCATGGATTGCTTCTTCTGTACGATCAAGTCGGGAGAACTGGTCTTGAAGGAGCATGAGGCTGCAAAGTGGCTTACAGCAGAGACGCTGGACAGCGTGGACTGGCTGCCGGCAGATCAGGGATTGATCACACCAATAAAAGAATATATAGGAAGACGGATATGAGTGAACTTTTTAATCTTTTTATCCGGAATTTACGGATTGACTGGTCTGAAATCGGGGAGCGCTCTTATCTGAGAGACATCCCGGCGGTAGCGAACCTGACAGAGATGGACTTTACAAAGAACATTACCTTTTTTGTGGGGGAGAACGGGACAGGAAAATCCACTCTGCTGGAGGCGGCAGCAGTGGCGTATGGATTTAATCCGGAGGGGGGGACGCTCAATTACCGGTTCAGTACATATGATGATGTCTCGGAGCTTGGAAAGGCAGTGAAGATCACGAAAGGGGTTCTGCGGCCGGAGGGGAGTTATTTCTTCCGGGCGGAAAGCTTTTTTAATGTGGCGACCAAAGCGGAGGATTACAAGGATCTTTCATCAGCGCCCGTGATGTATGGGGGAAGGGCGCTGCATCGTCAGTCTCACGGAGAGAGCTTTCTGGCTTTCTTTCAATCGTTTTCGGGCAGGGGGCTTTATCTGATGGATGAGCCTGAGGCAGCTTTGTCCCCGCAGCGTCAGCTCACATTGTTTATCCAGATCGCAAAGATGGCAGCAGAGGGGGCACAGTTTATCATAGCCACTCACTCGCCTATCCTGCTGGGTATCCCGGGAGCGGAGATCCTTTCTTTTGATGAGGGAGAAGTCCGTCCGTGCAGATATGAAGAGACTGAGAGCTATCAGGTGACAGAGATGTTTATGAACAACAGAGAGAAACTGACAGAACGCCTTCTCAGGAATGAAGGCTGAGAAGCTACTCATGCAGGAGAAGCTTCAGAGCAAAATCTGGACTTATATAGGGGGAATATTACACAGTCATAGACTGTGATGAGAAAGGGAAAATCAAATGATCACAAGTACAGCAAATGCACAGGTAAAAGAACTGATCCGGCTGAGGAAGAAGAGCCGCGCCCGGGAAGAGGCAGGCGTTTTTATCGTGGAAGGACCGCGCATGGCGGGAGAGCTTACAGATGACCCTGCATGGAAGGATCGGATCGACCGAGTTTATCTGTCAGAGAGCTACGCGGGGAAACATAAAGAAGCTGCAGAAAAGCTGGGAAAAACATCCAGGATGGAGATCCTCACAGACCATGTGTTTGCCCATGTGTCAGATACCAAGTCGCCCCAGGGCATCCTTGCCGTGGTCAGGAGAAGGGAATATGACCTGAGGGATATCACTGGCGGCGAGCCGGGAAATTCCCTTGTTGTTGTCCTGGATAATCTCCAGGACCCGGGAAATCTGGGAACGATCTTCCGGACAGCGGAAGCGGCAGGGGCGACGGGAATCCTGTTGAGCAGGGATTGCGTGGATATCTATAATCCGAAGGTGATCCGCTCTACCATGGGGGCAGTGTTCCGGCTGCCGTTTCTGTATGTGGATGATCTTCCGGGAGCTGTCTGTGAATTGAAGCAAGAAGGGATCCGTGTTTTCGCCGCCCATCTGGAAGGCAGGAACGCCTATGATCAGGAAGATTATTCCGGGGGAACGGCATTTCTCATA
>CALWFS010000252.1 GCA_944377705.1 uncultured Mediterraneibacter sp.
TCCTGACACAGCGCTGCCGCCATATCTGATTTGATCCAGATTCAATACTTTCATATCCCGGATGGATTTCATCCGGCACCCATCTGAATATCACCGTCCGTATCGGACAGATATCCAATGAAAAACTTGAAAATTCACAAAAAGAAAAAGCAGACTGCTGTATGATGTGATATTATAATGATATGGAGACAGTCCTGTGCCGCTGGAAACGGAGGTTCTATTGCAGGACAAAAACAGAAGACAAGACGGACCCGCATATTCTGAAGATCTGGCGCTCAAATCCGCGGCTGCCTGCTTCGGAGATGAACTGATCCGCTGGCTTGGCATCAGCGAACAAGCGATTCTGTCAGTTCCAACGGAGATGGTGAAACTGGAAACCCGTCACATGTACGAGGATTTTCTCTATGAAATGGAAAACGGCATGTATTATCATTTTGAATTCGAAAGCGATTCCATTTCTAAAGAAGATTTGAAACGGTTTCGGGAATATGAAGCTTCTACCGCAAGAATTTACAACGCCCCGGTGATAACCTATGTTATCTGTTCATCAGGGGTAAAGAAGCTTCGGGACAGTATCACTGAAGGGATCAATACATACCGGGTGAGGCTCATACGGCTGAAGGATGAAAATGCAGAGACTACTTTTTCTTAAAACGATATCCGAAAAATGGAAGCAATTTTGTACACTTTTGCAGTTAAATTTCTGGATGAGAATGAACTGGAATCAATTAAGGAGGCTGTTGCAATGACAAAACTTGGACAGATGATATGGGATGACGCAATAGAAAAAGGGCGTGAAGAAGGCGAAAAAATCGGACAGAAACGTGGAGAAAAACAAGCAGCCGAGCGTTACAGCAGGCTTATCCTTCTCCTCAGCAAAGAAAATAAAAATGATCTGATCGTAAAAATCGCATCAGATCCGGAATACCGCGAATCCCTTTATAAACAATACGGGATCTGATACGGTGCAGAAAGATGCTGCACTTTCCCATCCATGAGCACGGTGTGAATTGTAACACTTTTTCTCTCAGGTTCTCAGCCTGAATGTCTTTGGCGCGAACCGATACACAAGAACACTTGCCGCAATAGAATAGATTACACAAAATGCGATACAGGCGATTCCGAACACCAGAATCGGCATCCTGACCTGCATCAGGAAAAAGCAGACCAGATAGGTAACAGAGAGAATGACCTGATACATCCCGCTTTTCATCTCTGTTCCCGCATTATACGGCTGAAGCAGATAATAGATCGTCAGGTAGTGGATGGAGAAAAACAGGCTCATACAGAGGATCGATACAAACAATACCACATAATTCAGCAGATTCTCCGTCCCGCCGGAAACATACAGGATCACACACAGTCCCGCGCCGATCACAACAGCAGGCAGGGCATTTATCTTCATGATCTCCCGCAGGCGGATCCGGAACAGTTTTAATATGAATCGGGGCTGTTTATAGAAGGAGTATGTCAGCAGACTGTGGTCGCAGTTCATAAACAGTGCCTTTGTAAATCCGGTCCCGCGGTTGATTGCATACATGATAAATGTAAAATACGGAAGCCAGGTCATGATAAGTTCATTCACTTCTTTTTTCGCCTCCGGAGCCATCGTCAGAACGATGACTGCCGCGCAGCTTAAAACAAGACAGATCTCTGCAATGCGGATCGTGGATTTCCAGAGAATCTTCCTGTGACGCTTGATAAAAAGCTCGTTTAAGTATTCAAAGCCCCTGCGCTTACTTGTGATGGACGCATCCGTGGAGATCGATTTATCACTCACTGTCCTTGCAGCCTGCTTTATGGCGTCCATCTGGTTTACAACCTGAGCGAGCAGCTCCTGGTTGACTTCCCGGTAATGTCCGAAAGATAGGATCTTACGGGCGCTGAAGACCCCTGCCAGGATGAACAGCCCCATCACAGCCATGGATACAGAAGAGGGAAGGACAATCCCCGCAGCAGGCAGGGCATAGGCAAGTACCAGCAGGACTGCCGCGAATATCCAGAGGTGTTTCCTGATCTTGTTCTCATTGTAGACAAAACCGCTTCTCTCATAATCCCACAGGGAATACGCAGCTACTGCCATTTTGAGCCCTGCTACGGAAAACGGAATCAGCATGCAGAACCAGATCGGCACATCCCGCCACATTCCAAATATGATAGAAAACGGCAAAAATCCGACAATCACCTTTAGTATTGCATACCCATAGTTGACCAGCGTATATACCCGGGCATTCATGCGAAGCTGGATCATGGCATAATATTTATCCCGGGTCGGATTGAACATGCTGGTATTCATATACGCTCCGATGACTGTCAAAAAAAGCAGGATATGAAGGAATGCCTGATCCGCCGGGACATTTTTATACAGAATCCCGATCCCGCAGATCATTGTAATAAAGTATAAAAATTTGCCCAGGAAGACCGAGATGATCTCCCATATCACAGAAATAATATTTGCAAAAATCTTCAGCCCTCTCACACCGTAGAGCACATCCGGCAGAATCTTCTTAACCAGCGGGATCTGCTTGATGGCAAAAAGGATGCTGTTTACCCGGTATGTATTTTTCAGTGAAAAAGAAAGACGTAATGTTTTATACATGTTCTTCCTCCCGCAGCGCCGCAATGATCTTCTCTTTAAATTCCCGGCTGTCCAGATTGGATTTTTCCACCACTTCCAGTTCCCCGTGGCTGAGCAGTACGATCACATCGCACAGATCCAGCGCCAGGTCCATGATATGAGTGGAGAAAATAGTGATCCTGCCATCCTTCAGTGAACGGAGCAGCTGTTTCATCTCTTCCGCCACGACCACGTCAAGAGAAGTCAGAGGCTCGTCGAGCAGAAGGATCTTCGGCTCTGCAATGATATTGACAAGCATCTGCATCTTATTTTTCATTCCGTGGGAATAATCTTTCATCAGTTTGTCCCGGTCTTCCGGCTCAATGCTCATAAAGTCAAAATATTCGTCAATGCTCTTCGGTTCCCGTATAGAGTCCGCGTTGATATCCAGAAAGAACTTCAGGAACTCACGTCCGGTCAGGAACTCCGGCACAGCGGGCATTGACAACACGTAGCCGATCTCCTCAGGCTCCACTTCCCGACGGGTTCCGCCTTCTTCCAGGCAAAAGCTTCCTCCGTCCGCCTTGATATCCCGGTTGATACAGTTAAACAGCGTAGTCTTTCC
>CALWFS010000253.1 GCA_944377705.1 uncultured Mediterraneibacter sp.
CAATTTCTGCTCTTAGCATAGTGCCGGATTTTATAGTTTTACTTGCCTCGTGGAGCGGAGCCGAAGCCACACACATGAACGCTCTGAATACGTCTTTAATATATTGCTTCGGTGTTTTCGTCCGATTTACTCAATCCAAGGCTCCCCGGCAAATCCAGATTTTTCACTCATAGCGTACCATCTCTCTTTTGAGTCTCTGCATGATTTTTTTCTCCAGCCTGGAAATATATGACTGCGAGATTCCCAAGAGATCTGCCACTTCTTTCTGGGTCTTTTCATTCCCTTCCGGATCGTCCAGCCCGAATCGCATCCTCACAATCATTTTCTCCCTGCTGCTCAGCTTATTCAGCGCGCGGATGAGGAGCTTACGCTCTGCCTCATTTTCCAGGTCCCGGTATATGGTATCCTCTTCTGTTCCCAGGATATCTGAGAGGAGAAGTTCATTTCCGTCCCAGTCTACATTCAGCGGCTCATCAATGGATACCTCCAGCTTTGTCTTGCTGTTTCTTCTCAAATACATCAGGATCTCATTTTCAATGCAGCGGGACGCATAGGTTGCGAGCTTGATCTTTTTTGTGGGGTTGAAGGTATTGATCGCTTTGATCAGTCCTATGGTTCCGATAGAGATCAGATCCTCCACGCCCACCCCGGTATTGTCAAATTTTTTTGCTATGTATACAACCAGGCGGAGATTGTGCTCGATCAGAGTCTTTTTTGCCTCCTCCGCGCGCTCCGTACCAAGTTCCTGTATCATCTCCCTTTCATGCGCTCCTTCAAGGGGCGGCGGGAGTACCTCCGTGCCTCCTATATAATGGATTTCCCTGCCGCCCCCGAATATCAGGTTTTTTATATCCGGTATGACCCGCAGTTTAAACTGCTGCGGAACAGCTACTTTTATAATCATCTTATTTCCTCCTCGATCTGATTTCTGCAAGGCATCCGCTCTGCGGAACCTGCCGTATATTTATCCCTGTCAGAGCGATTTCCGTCTACACAGTATATTTATGACGAGAGTATCCCCGGATTCAGGATAATCTCATACTCTTTATTTTGGGAAAGTGTTTCCTCTCCTATCCCAAACATAGGATTCTGTATCCATCTGTCGCCTCCGCAGACACCTGTATGCACACACATTTTTTCGATCCGAAACACTTTCATCACCTGCTCTCCCCCTACACAGCGGTAAGGGATCATATGAAATCCTTTTTCCGCTTCCGGGAGATCTGTAATCTCACGGAGAAACCCCGGGTCCAGGATGTTTACCGGGTCGTTTGTGACAAAGTCCCGCAGGCTGTTTCCTGTATCCCAGAGCGCCCTTGCTGTTATTTCCCCCTCAGACGTATACAAGGTCACCTCCAGGATGTTTTCCTGCTGTCCGGCCAAATGTGAGAAAAACTTCCATATCCGCATGATCAGAAGATAGGATCCAAAGGCAGTGCAATAAAACAGACTGGCCACACGCATGTACGGGCGGAAGATCTGCATGATCCCGCCCAGGAGCGCTGACACTGCATAGAGCAGGATAAAAGCTCTCACAAACTGCGGTATACTCCTTATTTTCAATCCCAGAATGAGCATCACACTGTTAATACAGACATGAAACAGAAAAAGCTTTGCAATTCCCGGCAGAGGAACAGCGACTGCCGCACATGTAAGCAGGCTGCCCAGCCCGGCACACAGAAAGATACGTCCCCGTGTCCTGCCGCTTTTCAGGATATGGTTGAGTGCCAGAAGGAGCAGGCTGTCCATCATGAGATTTTCCAGAAAAAAAACATCTATGTACAGCTCATAATACATCCTCCACCTTCTTTCCCCCGGAAATCAATCCGGGTATCATTATATCTCTCTTAACCGTTGAAATTTGTCAGATGATGACAGACATGGAAAAATATATTTCGACAGAAAAGAAAAACAGACGATACAACTCTGTACCGTCTGTTTCTGTGTGATCTTATATCTTTTCAAAGCATGTCCCTTTATTTCTTAAAGAAATCCGGGATTTTAATAGACTGTTCTTTTACATTGCTGGACGGAGTCCTTGGCTGCAGTGTAGGCATCGTCCCTCCCTGCGTCCTGGCCGCTGTCCTGTTCTCATTATCAAGGCGGCTCCTTACCGGAGAATCCCCCGACGGAAGGATGGAGCCGACCTTCTGCTGTCCTTCCAGCCTTGCTTTCAGCTTGGAAGCGCTGCCGCCTACATTATGTAAGCCTGTCGCAATAACAGTGATCGTACATTCGTCTGACTTCGTATCATCGTACATTGCACCGAAGATAATGCTTGCGCTTTCTCCTGCCAGCTCCTGTACATAATCAGCTGCATCAGATGCATCCATAAGAGTAATATCACCGGATACGTTGACAATGACATTGGATGCTCCCTGGATCGTTGTCTCAAGCAGCGGACTTGCGACAGCTTCTTTGACTGCCTCGAGCGCCTTGTCGTCTCCGCGTCCTGAACCAATACCGATATGAGCAATACCCTTGTCCTTCATAACCGTCTGGATATCAGCAAAGTCAAGGTTGATCAGTGACGGAACATTGATCAGATCCGTGATACCCTGGATACCCTGCTGGAGCACCTCATCCGCCTTCTTGAGAGCCTCTGGCATGGTCGTGCGTCTGTCCACAACTTCAAGAAGCTTATCATTCGGGATTACGATGATCGTGTCAACATTTTCTTTTAATTTGTCAATTCCCGTAAGAGCGTTCTGCATCCTCGTCTTGGACTCAAAACGAAACGGCTTTGTCACAACTCCGACTGTCAGGGCGCCCTGCTCTTTTGCGATGCGCGCGATCACCGGGGCTGCACCTGTACCTGTTCCGCCGCCCATTCCGCAGGTAACGAACACCATGTCCGCTCCTTTTAACGCTGCTGAGATCTCCTCTGAACTTTCCTCTGCGGCTTTCTCTCCCACCTCAGGCTGCGCTCCCGCGCCAAGTCCTTTGGTAAGCTTCTCGCCGATCTGCATCAGTGTCGGCGCCTTGCAAAGCTGCAGTGCCTGTTTATCTGTATTCACTGCAATAAATTCCACGCCTGCGATCTGTTCATCGATCATGCGGTTCACAGCGTTATTTCCGCCGCCGCCTACTCCGACAACAATTATTCTTGCAGCCGCTTCCGATTCGTTGGTTTTAATTTCTAACAAGAGTATTTCCTC
>CALWFS010000254.1 GCA_944377705.1 uncultured Mediterraneibacter sp.
CTGGGCTGGAAATCCCCACAGACTGTCTTGAAGGAATTTATTCAGCATGGTGTAACATATGTTTGACAAACCTACACAATTAATTCTTTGTTACGGTATTAACGGTTTGTTACAGGGTTATTACATTTTCATCTCACTCCCACTGGAATACAGCGATCCCGATGACTGCCACAATAAGTCCTCCCAGCTTTCTCCAGGAGAAAGGCTCCCTGTCCATTCCGAACATCCCGAAGAGCTGGATGAGGTAAGATACCGCGAGCTGAGCGATGACAATGAGAAGAGCTGACTTTGCAGGTCCCAGCGCGGCGATACTCTTAATAACAGTCCACGTGATCACGGCGCCGATCGCTCCGCCCAGCAGCATATACTTTGGTTCTACCTTTGCGATGGCAGAGACACTGTCCCTTCCCGTAAAAAGCCATGCCGCTGCACAGACCGCGAACGCCGTGATCTGCACCCAGCCATTGCTGACCCACACTCCTGTGGTCTTTGTGACCTGCGTGTTAAATACTCCCTGTATGCTCATGAGCGCCCCGGAGATCAGGGCAATAAAAAAACCAGCCATGTTCCATACCTCCATGCAGTTTATGCCTGCTTTTCCCTTAGTATGTCCTCTGGCCGGTTTCTTATTCTTTTTCTTCCGCTGCGCGGCTCATCGTTTTATGACAACGCGCGTTTCAACTTTCCGATCATCTCATCGATATGCTTTTCCTCAACAATAAGCGGAGGCACGAACCGGAATACATTTCCTTCTGCCTGGATGATCAGAAGCCCTTCTTTGATCGCTCTCTGGTTTACTTCCGCGAGGGGCTTTGTGACCACAATGCCCTGCATCAGTCCCTTGCCCTTGCGCTCTGTGACGCAGTCCATCTCTTCCACCAGCTCGTCCAGGCGCTTCGTGAGATAGGGCGCTACCTTGTTGACATGACCCACGATATCATCCCGCTCAAAAATCTTTATCACAGTCTTTACCGCGGTGCAGGCAAGCGGGTTTCCCCCATAGGTGGCGCCGTGATCTCCGGGCTTAAGGGAATACTCTGCCACCCGTTCTGTCATGGCAAAAGCGCCTGCAGGGATGCCGTTTCCGATTGCCTTTGCCATGGTTAGGATATCCGGCTTCACGCCAAACCCCTGCCATGCGAACATACTTCCCGTGCGCCCCATGCCGCACTGGACCTCATCGCAGATCATGAGAATATCATTTTCATCACAGATCCTGCGGATCCCTTCCATAAATTCCTGAGTGGCAAGGTTGATCCCTCCCTCTCCCTGGAGGGGCTCCAGGATAATTGCGCAGGTCTTGTCGCTGACAAGAGCCTTCACACTGTCCAGATCGTTGAACTTTGCGAACTTTACTCCCGGTACCAGCGGCTCAAAAGGCTCTCTGTACGGACCGTGCCCGGTGACGGACACCGCGCCGAAGCTCCTGCCGTGGAACGAATGTTCCATTGCGATAAACTCATATCTGCCCGTGCCTTTTGTGTATGCGTAACGTCTCGCTGCCTTGAGAGCGCCCTCGTTCGCCTCGCTCCCGCTGTTGGTAAAGAATACCCGGTCCATGCCGGAAATCCGGTTCAGCTCCCTCGCCGCCTCGCCGCAGCTCTCATGATAGTAAAGGTTTGATGTGTGGTACAGTTTATCGATCTGAGCCTTTAATGCCTCATTCAGTTCTCTGTTGTCGTATCCGAGACCTGTAACGGCAAACCCTGCCGCAAAATCCAGATATTCCTTTCCTTCCGTGTCATACACGTACATTCCCTCACCGTGGTCCAGCGCGATGGGGAAACGGTTGTACACATGGATCAGGTTTTCTTCCGCTGCTTTTATTTTTTCATTCACCATGGTAATACCTGCTTTCTTCGCTGTTTAATATTGCTGTTCCGATACCCTTGTTCGTAAAGATCTCAAGAAGGAGGCAGTGAGGGATACGCCCGTCCAGGATATGCACCCGGGACACCCCGTTCTCGATGGCGTCGATGCAGTTCTGAAGCTTCGGCAGCATACCCCCGCCGATATAGCCTTCATCCATCAGTTTCTTTGCCTCTGCCACCTCGAGTTCAGAGATCAGGGTAGACGGATCATCCGGATCTTTGTACACTCCCTCGATATCCGTCAGGAACGCCAGTTTCTCCGCTTTCATGGCGCGGGCAATCGCGCACGCCGCATCGTCCGCATTGATATTATATGTATTGTACTCGTCATCCAGTCCTACCGGGCAGACAATAGGGAGGAAATCTTTCTCCAGTAGATCATAGAGGATCTGCGCATTCACCGCTTTGATCTCACCGACATATCCGATATCCTGCCCCTCAGAATATTTTTTCTCCACCTTCAGGAGCGCCCCGTCCTTTCCACTGATGCCGATGGCGCGCACACCCAGGCTCTCCACAAGCTGCACCAGACTTTTATTTACTCTTCCAAGGACCATCTCAGCCACTTCCATGGTTTCTTCATCGGTCACTCGCAGACCGTTGATAAATTTCGGCTCCATGCCGACCTTTCCGACCCATTTGCTGATCTCCTTACCTCCGCCGTGCACGATAATAGGTTTGAAGCCACAGAGCTTCAGCAGCGTCACATCCTGGATCACCCGCTCTTTTAAACTCTCATCCACCATGGCGCTTCCGCCGTATTTTACTACAATAATCTTCCTGTTAAAACGCTGGATATAAGGCAGTGCCTCGATAAGCACCTGTGCTTTGTCCAGGTATTTCTGCATATTTTCGTTCATAATGTCCTCCTGCTGATCAGCTCCTGTAATCTGCGTTGATCTCAATATATCCATGTGTCAGGTCGCAGCCCCACGCCGCTGCCTCCGCATTTCCTTCTTTGATGTCCGCAACCGCGGTCACCTCCGGCTGGGAGAGAATCTCTGCTGCCTTCTCCTCGCTGTAATCTGCCGCCGTCCCGTTCTCGATGATCTTCAGCTTCCCGGCAGCGCTCTCAAAATACAGATCCACCTTCTCCGGGTCAAACTCTGCCCCGGAGTATCCCATCGCGCAGAGGATACGTCCCCAGTTGGCGTCATGGCCTGCGATGGCTGCTTTGGTCAGATTGGAGCAGACGATGGATTTTGCCAGTGTCTTTGCCTGTTTCTTTGTCTTTGCCCCGATGATCTTTGCCTCGAAAAGGGCGGTCGCTCCTTCTCCGTCCCCT
>CALWFS010000255.1 GCA_944377705.1 uncultured Mediterraneibacter sp.
TACGATCTCGTCATAGCAGCTCTTCTCAAGGATCCTGATCGCCTCTTCCATGTGATCCTGGCGGAAGTTGATGGAGCCGAAGATCACCTGGTTTTTAAAGCCAAATGGCATTGTGTCAAATGAGACAAGCGGTCCCAGGGAAAATGAATTATAAATGCCGTTGCAGCCCAGAACTCCGTACTTAAATGCGATCTCCTGTTCAATCCCCGCTCCGCTTGAACCAACAAATACCGTAGCCGTGCCGCCCAGCTTTTCCATGATCGCATGGGCCAGCTCTTCTTTCGTGTCAAAATTACTCTTTACATAATCCGCTTTTGCCTGCTTCAGGGCAAAAGAAACCTTCGGGCTGTCTTCATCGCTCCTTGCCACAAATACGATCTTTGCCTCCGGATATTTCTGACGGATCAGGTCGCCGATAAACATGCCTGTGGTTCCCAGACCGAAAATGCATACTCTCTGGAAGGTTTCTTTTCTCGCAATCTTCCGCGCTTCGGTTTCCGTGCATTTATACCGAGCCATCTTGACCCGGAAGTTATGAGCCTCGCCAAGATCCTCCATCCGCTCTCTCTGGAAGATCATACATGCGTAGGGATCGCTGAAGACAAGCTTTTTCGCCAGCGAAAGAGCGATCTTTCCGTCTTTCACATAGCCGCCCGGGATCTTTAAGAGCATATCCGGATTATAGTAATCCATATCAGAGAACAGGCCATCTGCCTGATCGCACCCATATTCAAAATAGTTTTCTTCTTCCGTGTATCTCGTCGGATCATAGCTGTTCCCGCCGCGGATCAGTACGATTGCGAACCGGTTTTCCGACGGCACCCATACCACGCCTTCATGACCGTTGATCAGGCGGTCGCATCCCGGCGGAAATTTTGCGTTCAGCTCTCCCCGGCGTCCCATCTCCATCAGTGTGTGGTCAGTCCCGCAAAAGCCGACTAAAACACTCTCAGCCAGGATCCCTTCCTTCTCCGCTTCTCCTCTGAGCCTTCTTCGCGGAATATTGTGGATCTCAACATCTCCGTATACAAGAGGCTCGTCTTCACTGTTCTGAAAATATGTACCTTTTACGATCATGTTAAATCCTCCTATTCAACCATATTGATTATTTTTTCCGGAACATTCATCTTTCCAAAGCCATAGAACTTCTCCGCGTTCTCTCCCAGGAATTTCAGTTTTTCCTCTTCTGACAGATCATTTGACTTCTCGACAAAATCCTTGCTCATATCATAGGTGATCGCTGTCATAGTCCTCGGATAATCGCTTCCCCACATAAGCTTATCGATGCCGCAGATAGCGATAGCGGCACGGATCGCTTTTATTGCCGACGGGTACGGATAGAACTCACTGTTAAAGAGCCATGTGATCCCGCCGCTTTCGATATAGACGTTTTTATGCTTTGCGAGAGCGATCTGCTTTTCCCAACCATCCACTGTCACCATGCCGAAATGCCCTACCGCAATGCGCAGATCAGGGTATCTTGCAATCAGCTCCTCCATCGCGTCTGTCTGCATATCCCCATCAGCCATGTCGATAGAAATAAATTTCCCCATACGCGCCGCCTGACCGAAAATGTCCTCATGGACGCGCAGATCTTTATTTTCCAGTCTGCTTCCGCAGATCTTTACGCCGTCAAACCGGGACAGCCACCCATCCTCAATGGGTTTCTCTTCATACAGACAGCAGATCTTCATCCGCTCCGGGTATTTCTTTTTACATTCCAGAAGGTAACTGTCCTGGCTGCCGTCTATATATTCCTGCGTGATCACACAGCCGCTGACCCGCGCGTAATCCATGTTTGCCATAAGCATTTCCACAGTATTACGGCCGTCAAGCATATACGGCGGCATCATCTGCCTCAGCTCGCCGCCGAAATCACTCCTTCCTCCTGTAAGCGGGATCACCGGTTTCCCGTCCACGCGTCCTGCCTGGGGATTCCACAAGTGTGTATGTGCATCTATGATCATATAACCCCTCCTTCTGACTATATTGGTTCTTTAAATCTTGCTTTCATTATATCTCCTATGGTACGATGAAGATACATTAAAATCAGACAATCAGCGTATATTCATGTCCGATAAGCGTACTTTAGGAGGAGTGCCAGCCATGAAAAATGACAACCTGAATATCACCTTCCCGATAGGGAACTATATGATCACAATCCTGAAATTTACATACGAATGCCAGACCTGGAACACGCCTTCCCATTCTCACAGCTCCAACAGTTATGAGCTCCACTATATCCCTCAGGGCAGGGGGACTCTGATCAGCAGCCAGAAATCCTATGCATTATATCCCAATGTCCTGTATACGACCGGACCGCACGTGGAGCATCAGCAGTATCCTGATCCAGATGACCCGAACTATGAATACTGTATTTATTTAAGGATCGAGGAAACGCATGCCAGACAGCGCAGAAAGAAGATGGATCAGGAAAATATCATGGATCTGTTTTTAAATTATCCCTTCTGGTACGGCACTGACCAGGCTGATCTTCCGGTCACTTTGGAACAGATCCGCCGGGAGATCTTTGATCCGAAACCGGCGGCCGGGCTGATGCTGGAAGCACTGTTCATCCAGTTTATGGTCAAGGTGCTGCGCAACTATAAGCCGGCATCCAAAGCCGCGATCACCTCGATCCCGATTCCTCTGATCAAAGCCTATATCCTGATCGAGGACAGCTTTCTCCTGGAATACGACACTATCACACTGGAAGAATTATCACACCGCCTTGGGTTGAGCACACGCCAGACCAGCAGGATCTTATTTGACCGTTACGGACAGAATTTTACTCAAAAACGGACGGAGGCTAGAATGGCGGCCGCAGCGACCTTTTTAAAGGAGGGCAGGCTTTCCGTCTCTGAGATCGCCGCCAGGCTGGGCTACTCCTGCCCGAACCATTTTCACGCTGCATTTAAAAAGTATTATCAGATGACTGCCACGGAATACAAGAACCGCCGTCTGGATCAGAAATAGCAGAGATGCGGACCTGAATACAAAAAGGCGCTGCCCGCAGATGAACATTCATCCGCAGGGCAGCGCCCTCTTTATTCCGCTTCTTGACAGATCCCGGATTATTTTCTCAGTCCGAGTCTCTCGATCAGGGAACGATATCTCTCGATATCTACTTTCTTAAGGT
>CALWFS010000256.1 GCA_944377705.1 uncultured Mediterraneibacter sp.
ATCCGTCTGTTAAAAGGACACCCCAGTATCTGTACGTGGGTTATCTTTAATGAGGGCTGGGGACAGTTTCAGGCAGAAGAGCTGACCCGGATCGCCCGCGAATGCGATTCTTCCCGTCTGATCGATCAGGCAAGCGGATGGTTTGATCAGGGAGGCGGAGATCTTCGCAGTGTCCACAATTATTTCTTCCGGCTCAAGGTCAGACCGGAAAAGGAGAGAGCGTCTGTGCTGTCGGAGACCGGCGGATATACCTTCCGGGAGTACGGGCACTGTGCCTGTGAAGAATTGTACGGATATGGAGCACATGACAGCCGGGCTTCGCTGAACCGTGCGTATGAGGAACTGATGGGAAAAGCGGAAGCTCTGATCCACAGAGGACTGTGCGCCATCGTATATACCCAGTGGTCTGACGTAGAGGAAGAAGTAAACGGCGTGTACACTTATGACAGAGCATGCCGCAAGATTTGTGAAAAAGAAGGAGAGTCTGTCCCTGACAGTTGAGAAACCAAAAGAGACAGTCTCTCTGACGCGGCAGTGTTATATCACCCGAAAATAATAGACAGAACCGAGGGAATGACCGCGCCCGCCAGCATCAGAATCCCAACGATCAGGCAGACGATGCGCTGTTCAGCGCTGCTGCCACGAGATCTGCCTGTACACGCGTGGCGCAGGAATACACTTTTACAGGATTCATGCCTCTCATAAATATTTTCCTCCTCAGATATTGATGCTTTATTTTAACATAAAACAGATAAAACTCGACATTGGATTTAACATTTTGAATATATAATCGCATCGGAACTAAACGATCCAGAGATCAAGGAGGAAACACGATTATGAAAAACAGATGGCAGAGAACTGCTGCATTTACTCTTGCAGCAGCCATGATATGCGCCCAGGGGACTTTGGTGTCAGCAGAGTCCGGACAGACAGGGGCAGAAGCTTCGGCATCGGCGGGGAAAACCGATGCAGCAGACATAAATTATCTTACGCTGCAGCCGGGAGAGACCACGGCATCAGTCAACTTGAACTGGTATGCGCCGACAGGAACAACGCAGGCGATGGTGAAATTCAGCAGTGCAGCGGGAGACATCACGGCGGAGGCTTCCGTGAATGAGCTCACAGCTCCGACTAAGCTGGATGCGGGGAAATATACAGATACCGGACTTATGGTGTGTAAGGCGAGTGTGATTGGTCTGGCCCCGGAAACAGCGTATACTTATCAAATCTCTTATGACGGTGGAGTGTCCTGGTCCCGGGAATATACATACACAACAGCAGGGACAGACAGTTTTAAATTCGGGTTCACCAGCGATCCGCAGATCAAAGAAGACCAGTCCCATGACGATCAGGGATGGAATTCCGCAGATGGGACGAACCAGACCGGGTGGGCATCCATGATGGAGAAACTGGCAGAAGAAGGCGTGAACCTTGTAGTGTCGGCGGGAGATCAGGTGGAGGACCAGAGCTGGGGCAAATCAAGCGAATACGCTGCATTCTTTGCTCCGGAAGAAATGGCTTCGATCGCCTATGCGCCGGCAGTGGGAAACCATGACAGGCATTATATGTTTGCAGATCACTTTAATCTGCCAAATGAGATGTCCGTGGCAGGAGTGGATGAGAGCGGCGTGCTGGAGCAGGTCAGGACGAGTTTCCGGGGACAGAATAACGGAACCAGCCAGAGCCACGGAAATTATATTCAGGCGACAGAGGAGGAGATCGCCAATAACTCCGAATCCAACGGCGTGACTCCAAATGAGGACGGGCAGTATGATTTTGCAGAGCGCCGTGAGATGGAGACAAAGGGCAACTACTATTATCTTTATGACAATGTTCTTTTTGTCACATTGAATACCGGGGCGTATCCGGGCGGAAATGATGAAGAGAACGCGGGGGATGCCAGCGTGCCCAGCGCGTCAAAGGATAATTCTGAGGCAGAGGCAATGGTGGAAAACTTCCGGACGACCATGAATGCAGCGGTTTCCGAGTATGCGGGGCAGTATGACTGGCTGATTGTGACGCATCACAAGTCTACCCAGACAGTCGCAAAACACGCGGCGGATTCGGATATTGAGAACTATGTGGACGCAGGATTTGAGCAGGTGATGGACGAGTTCGACGTAGACTTTGTTCTCGGAGGACATGACCACGTATATTCCAGAAGCTATGTGCTCAAAGACGGTGAAAGAAATGCAGAGCGGCTTGATACGTTCAATGATCCGGACGGAACCATCTATCTGACGGGAAACTGCTGTTCTGACATGCAGTATTATACGCCGTTTGCTTCACTGGACAAGACAAACAATGCGGATTATCCGCGCCTTGCGAACGGTGAGACCGGCTCTGCGGCATACATGGAACAAAATCTTCCTTACGGCAATCAGGAGTGGAATCAGGAGTACAGTCCGAGCTATGCGGTGTTTGACGTGAATGGGAATAAGATTTCCGTAAATGTGTACAACCTGGCAGGAGACAGCGCAGATCCAGACAGCGAACTGATCGATTCCTTCAGTGTGACAAAAAATGCGGACGGCGGAGTGAAGGCCGCAGGAGAAGAGAACGGAAAGGCCTCTCTGGATCTGACTCAGGATGCGCGCTATGATGCCGGGATGTCAAACCCGGACGGCGGGGTGATGGAAATCGTTGATTATAATACTGTAACCGGATGGGCGTATGCGGTCAATGGCCAGACAGGAAAACTGACTGCCATTGCGGTAAAAGATCTGGCAGACAGTGAAAATGTCGATCTCCTGGATGGAAATGATATTGACGTAAAAGCTCTTGTGGAAGCGAACTGCGAAGGATTTACATACGGAGATATGACCTCTGTCGCTGTCTCGGCAGACGGTACGAAACTTGCCGTGGCGATCCAGGCGGCAGGGTATGCGGACAACGGTTGCGTGGCAGTATTTGCATGTAATGCAGACGGCACGCTGACATTTACGGCTGCATATGAGACAGGTGTTCAGCCGGATATGGTGACATTTACTCCGGATGATGCAAAAATACTTACAGCCAATGAAGGCGAGCCGAGGGAAGGATATGGAGACGGCGCGGCTGACCCGGCGGGTACAGTGACCGTGGTCAATGTGGCTGACGGGTCGGCGGTTAATGTCGGATTTACGGCATATGACAG
>CALWFS010000257.1 GCA_944377705.1 uncultured Mediterraneibacter sp.
CCTTCTCCAAAATACACTTTTGTGGGATAAGCAAATGTAAATTCATTCATGATAAAAACCTCCTGATTTTATACTTGTTTTTCACTGTCTTTTGGTTTACACTGTGATTGTATCAACCGGTTGTAACAACCGGTCAAGGGGTTTTCACAAAAAAATCAAATTATTTTTAAAAATAATCTGAAGGAGGCGGTCACTGTGTACACCATGATGCAAGTCTGCAAAGAAACAGACATGACTTACCAGGCATTAAAATTCTACTGCAATGAAGGTCTGGTCCCCAATGTAAAACGCGACAAAAATAACCGTAGGGTCTTCGACGATAAGAACCTGAAATGGATCAAGGATCTTGTCTGCCTGAAAAAATGCGGCATGAGCATCCAGGAAATGAAAGAATATCTGGAGCTCTGCCTGCAAGGAGTATCCACTATCCCGCAGCGGCAGGAAATGCTTGCGAGAAAAAGAGAGGCCCTTCTCGCTTCCATTGAAGAATTAAAGGGCTGTGCAGACTATATTGACTGGAAACAGGACTTCTATGGGGATGTGCTGGCAGGGAAGCGCCCCTATGTCAGCAATCTCATCCCCCCTGATAAATAACCACGATTAGGGACACGGTAAAAAAAGCAGCCCCCGCCACAAAAATGATCCACATCTTTCATTCCTTCTTTCTTTTTAATTCCAGAACCAGCACAGCCCATTGTAAATATACTGGCTCGCATACTCACCGCTGTGCGTTCCTCCCTCCTGCACGCGAAAGGCAAGATTTCCCTCATCCTCGCTGTCCGCTTCCGCAAAACTGCCGTCCGGGACCTCCAGCATTGCCTGGATCTGACGTGCAAAAGACGAATAGGCAAAATCATCTGTCCCTGACATTGCATAGATAAAAAAATCATCCGGACCATATCCCGATCCTGTCACGATCTGATCCATATAATTTCCGTCTGTGGTAAGGCTGCCGCTCATAGGCATAAAATACCGAAAATAATCAAGGCAGTACTCAAACGTATGCCACGTTGCCACGGATCCCATGGAAAATCCGCCAAATCCCCTATGGTCCCTGGAAGCCGACAGCGCCTCCGGGGACGTATCCTCCGCGAATGTACTGTACCTGCCCTCGACCGCCGGGATCAGATCATTTACCAGCTCATTGTGATAGTTATCTGTCAGTTCCAGCGCCAGGCTGTAGTTGGAACTGTCATCAGGGCTTGTGTTGTTGTATGTGGGGCAGACGATGATCATGGGCTTCATCCGTCCGTCTTGGACCGCGTGATCGATCACATTCTTCAGCTCTGACGGCTCCTCATCTGTTCCCAGCATGGTTGTCTCATTACTCCACCCGCCATGCATAAGGTAAAATACATTATACTGTTCTTCGTCAGAATAACCATAAGGCAGGTATACATATGCCGTTTTCTCAAGTTCCTGTGACCTTTCCTCATAGCTCATGGATTCAAACGTAGTATACGCCAGTTTTTCTATTGTCCCCTGTCTGTCCGCAGGATCCTCATAACCATCCGGGACCTCCAGCATTTCCGGGAGCAGGCTGATTCCTGTATCTGTTCCGCTCTGCCCCGCAGAACATCCTACGCACACTGCGATCAGTACCATGGACATAAAAAACAGGATCTCTTTTCTCATCATTATAATCATCCTCCTTATTTCGGTCTATAAAAACATTTCAATAACACTCTCTGAATATTTCCAAAATCTCCTCAGTCCCGATCTTCTGCTCCGTCCCCGGACAATCATAGCAGGAGTCCGCAATCTTTTTAAACAGTCTCTGATCTTTTATACCCAGTTCCCTGAGCTTGGAGGGCAGCCCGGCTTCCCGGATGAAATCTTCCAGAGCGTCAATCCCTGCTGCCGCCAGCTCCTCCTCACTTCTCCCCTCTCCCGGTATCATCCATACATTCCCCGCAAATCTCGCAAATCTGGCAAGCCTGCCCCTGTAAATATGCCGGCAATAGGCCGGGTGAAGGACCGCCATCCCCTGACTGTGACCGCAGCCTGTATATGCGCTGAGCTGATGTTCCATCAGACGGCAGGTAAAGTCGCATTTCTTTCCCAGCTTGATGAGCCGGCTCTGGGCCAGCACAGAAGTCCACATGAGATTGCTCCGGGCTGTATGGTCATGCGGTTCCCTCACCGCCTGCCTGAGATTGTTTATGACGCTTCGCATCAGGGCTTCTGCCATCTCATCCGACACACTCTGCTCATCCGGTTCGCTCAGATAAGACTCCATTATGTATGACAGGCTGGCGGCCGCCCCGGATATCATCTGCCCCACCGGCACGCTGAGCGTATAAGCGGGATCCAACAGGGCAAACACAGGATTGCATTTTGGATAATCATGCCCGGTCTTTACCCTCTGCTCCTCATTGGTAATGACAGCAGCCCCGCTGCACGCGCTCCCGGTCCCTGATGTGGTGGCGATCACTCCCACAGGGATGGGCTGAAAGTCGATGATGCCTCTCCTTTCCCAGAAATTCTCCCATGCATCCCCTTCACAGCCCGCCGCAAGGGAAACGGCTTTGCAGCAGTCCATGACAGAACCTCCTCCCACGCCCAGGATCATTTCCACCTGGTTCTCCCTTACAGCCTTGACTCCCTCCAGCACCTTCCTATAAGTGGGATTGGGCATGATCCCTGGGTATTCTGTCACATGTTTTCCTTCTTTCATCAGGATGTTCAGGACTTCATCATAGATGCCGTTCCTCTTGGCAGAGTCCTGTCCGTACGCCAGCATGATATTGTCGGATCCGCTGACCAGACAGGCCAGAAACTCTTTCACGCATCCCCTCCCGAAAATAATCTTTGTGTTAGCTTCGTAAATAAAGTTATTCATCCCGAAAGACCTCCCGACTCTCTTACCGGATCTATCCCGGATATCTTTTCCTTTGCATTTATTATAAAAAAAAGAGACCTCTCACAGAAGTCTCTGATAGTTTTGCTGTTAATACCTTTCGCTTTATACTAAGTCGGGCTGTCCGCTGTCAAGGACTTAAGGATTTACGGAAGCATCCGCTCCTCGTGCCAGAACTCCTGGTGGCTCTGCAGCTGTTCCATCTGCGCGGATTTCT
>CALWFS010000258.1 GCA_944377705.1 uncultured Mediterraneibacter sp.
TTCGAACCCACGTGCCCTTTCGGACAACTCGATTTCGAGTCGAGCTCGTTATGACCGCTTCGATACGTCTCCATTTAATAATTATTTAGTTTTTGGGGCAAATAACATGATTTCGAGTGCGCCCCGTTATGACCACTTCGATACGTCTCCTGAATTGTGAAAAGTGGCTGTCCCTGTACGGGAAACCACAGCTTTATCATTATAGCAGAGTTGTACGAAAAAAGAAACCCTTAAATTTGAATTTTACAGTACAAGGGATGGCGCGGCATATGTTCGTGCCGCCATCTCCTGATCCAGAAGGTACAGGATTTTCGGATCAGATCCGAACAATTTCATTTTCTTGATCAGGTCACTTGCATTTGTCTCTTCTTCGCCCTGCTCTTTGACAAACCAGTCAAGGAACTGCATGGTGCGGAAATCTTTTTCTTCATAAGCTGTCCCATAGATATTATTGATAAGTCCGGTCACATATCTTTCGTGTTTGAGAGCGGCATTCAGGACATCGATGTGACTGTCCGCAGAAAATTCCGGTTTTTCGATAGTGTCGAATGTGACTTTGGCGTCATTGTTCTGCATGTACTGGGCAGGCAGCATTGCATGATCCCGTTCCTCCTGAGCTTGGACAAGATACCAATTCGCAAAGCCATCGAGCCCTGCTTCTGAGAAATAGTTAGAAAATTACAGGTACAGATAAGCAGAATAGAATTACAATGATTCGTTCCAAAATGATAGGAGAAAGAGCTTATATCCGGAATGTATGGAAAAAAATACCTGAAAGGGTCTTGTGTTTTCGGGAAACTACTATATAATAAAGATGTAAATAAATCCTAGTAAAATGCTAGGATTTAAAAAGGAGATTTGATCAGAGGAGGAGAATACTTATGGTGAATATACAGAAAGCGGCAGTGATCGGATGCGGGTTTGTCGGATCTACGATTGCATATACGCTAATGCAGAAGGGATTATTTTCGGAGATGGTCCTTTTAGACGCCAACCACCCGAAAGCAGAAGGCGAGGCTATGGATATCAGTCACGGACTGCCATTTGCGCATGCAATGGATATCTATGCGGGGACTTATGAAGACATTGCAGATGCTTCAGTGGTGATTATTACGGCAGGGGCAAACCAGAAGCCAGGGGAGACGAGACTGGATCTTGTGCATAAAAATGCAAAGATCATGAAAGCGATCATTTCAGAGATCAAGCGGGTGAAATGTGAAGGTATCCTGCTGGTGGTTTCAAATCCGGTGGATATCCTGACCCAGGTGGCACTACGAGAATCCGGATTTCCGAAGGAACGGGTCATCGGGTCAGGCACTGTGCTGGATACGGCAAGACTGAAATATCTGATCAGCGAGAAGCTGAATGTGGACAGCAGGAACGTGCATGCATTTATTGCGGGTGAGCATGGAGACAGTGAGCTTGCAGTATGGAGCTGCGCAAACATTTATGGCATCGGATTGGAAGAATTTGCAAGAATGAAGGGATATGCGGATTTTGAAAAGGAGAAGGACGAGATTTACCATGCAGTCCGAGACAGCGCATATGAAATCATTGAACGCAAGGGGGCAACGTATTATGGGATCGGGATGGCAGCGGCGAAGATTGCTGAGGCCATCGTCAGAGACAGCCATACCGTAGCGCCTGTCTCGGTTTCCCTGAATGGAGAATATGGTCTGTCCGGATTGTGCCTGAGCATCCCATCTGTGATCGGACGGGGCGGGGCAGAGCAGGTGCTTGAGATTTATTTGGACAGAGAGGAGACGGAAAAACTGGAAAAATCTGCTGAAGAGCTCAAAAGTGTGCTGGGAGAGATAGATCTTCTGTGAACTGATATGAACCACGATGAAAAAGAGAGTCTGTATAGTATAAAACGATCAGAAAAAGACCGCATTTGTATTTCACAGATGCGGTCTTTTGATAACATTATTTTCTGGGGATTATGATCTGTCGGGCTATTTAATATGGCTCTTTATCGCTTCAAAGCTTTCCGTGCTGATCACGTGTTCAATCCTGCACGCGTCTTCCGCTGCGATTTTCGGATCGACACCCAGCCTTTCCAGCCAGGATGAGAGAAGCGTATGCCGTTCATAGATCCGGTCCGCGACTTCCTGTCCGGATGGGGTAAGGGTGATATAGCCTTCCGGTGAGACCATAATCTTTCCGCTTTCCCTGAGTTTTTTCATTGCCACGCTGACACTGGATTTTTTGAAATTCAGCTCTGTTGCAATATCGACAGAACGTACGACCGGAAGTTTCTGGCTTAAAATAAGGATCGTCTCCAGATAGTTTTCAGCAGATTCGTTCGTATGCATGTTGTCCACCTCGCTCGTAAAATTCATACTTTATCATTCTCTGTTAAAAGAGGATAGCATTTTTAACAAGTATACCATAACCGGATTTTAAGGGCAAATCTCATTTATAAAAAATATATAAACCTGGAATTTTCCAGAGCAGTCAAACGCTTTTCAATTTAGTAAAAAGGAATTAATGAAAAAATATCTCTAAAAGGATTGACAAAATACGGAAGTTAGTTTAAACTATCAACTGTTAGATAAGGTAATTGAAAAGGGTGGATATGTTTGTCCCGTTGTTAATAATATAGTGAGAGGGCTGGGCAATATGAATTTATTGGATGCCAGAGAAGGCGAAGAATACATTGTAAAAGACATTGTGACAGATGATGAAGAGCTGGAAGCGTTTCTGTTCTCGCTGGGCTGTTACAGCGGCGAACCGATCACTGTTGTTTCCCGCGTGAGAGGCGGCTGCGTTGTCTCGATCAAAGACGGCAGATACAATATTGATACTGATTTAGCGAAAGCTATTTCAATATAATAAAATCAAAAGGAAATAGTAATCATGGTTACTATTTTTTTTGAACAAAGGTTAGTCTATTCTAATCGGAATGAAGGAGGAGTTTTGTAAGATGAGAATTGCTTTTGCAGGAAATCCGAACAGCGGTAAAACGACTATGTACAATGCGCTGACGGGCAGAAATGAGCGTGTCGGGAACTGGGCTGGTGTTACGGTAGAG
>CALWFS010000259.1 GCA_944377705.1 uncultured Mediterraneibacter sp.
GGGGTGACAGGATTCGAACCTGCGACCTCCTGGTCCCAAACCAGGCGCTCTAGCCAAGCTGAGCCACACCCCGATAACCCTTGCGCACCCTGTCATTCCCGTAGCGCAAGGATTATTATATTATAAGGTTTTCATAATGTCAATAACTTTTTTCTTCATTTTTGAATCTGTTTCTTCTTATAATAAATTGTCTTTTTACCCGCTCAGGGCAGCGGTTCAAGATATCTCTGTTCAAAAGAAGCTTCTCCGTCCCCGCTGATCTCCATGATCATGTAGCTGCCCTTTCTTCCTTCCTGGCGCGGGAATGAAACACTGCCCGGGTTGAGCACTGTAAGCCCGTCTTTCTGTTCAAAATAGGGCTTATGCGTATGCCCGAACATAACAATATCAGCTTTTCTCGCCTCGCCCTCTCCTCTAATATATTCCGGATCCAGAGATACATAATACGGATGTCCATGGGTAATGAATACCTTATATCCGCCTATATAGAACTCTTCCTCCCTCGGCAGGTCAGAGAAGAAATCATTATTTCCCTTCACCATATGCTTCTCACAGCCCACCACTGCGTTTATGTAATCCTCTCCGCCCTCAACATCGCCAAGATGGATAAACATGTCAATCTCTCCGGCTTCCTCAAGCACTCTGTCCAGCCCCGTATGGCGCCCGTGTGTGTCACTGATGATCAGCACTCTCATAACAAACCCTCTCCGAATTTTTCTCTAAGAATATCCCGCATGGCGCGGAGCGCTTTTCCCCTGTGGCTGAGTCCGTTTTTCTGTTCCGGCGTCATCTGAGCAGTCGTGCATCCGTATTCCGGCACATAAAAGATCGGGTCATATCCGAACCCATTCTTCCCCTCAGCTTCAAAAGCGATCTGCCCCTCTATGGTCTTGCGCACAGAAGATACTGTCCCGTCAGGGAACACCGCCGCCACAGCACACACGAACCGAGCGGTGCGGTCTTCCTCCGGAACGCCCTCCAGACGATCAAGAAGAATGCGGTTCTTTATATCATAAGAAGTATCTTCTCCGGCAAACCTTGCCGAATAAATCCCGGGAGCCTTGTCCAGATAATCGATCTCCAGCCCGGAATCATCCGCCAGAACAATATCATTTGTAAGCACTCTCGCCACGGCCCTCGCCTTGATCTCCGCATTTTCCTCAAAGCTCATGCCATCCTCCACGATCTCCACATCAACGCCTGCTTCTTTCATAGACAGGATCTCCATACCCAGGTTTGCGAGGATCATGCGGATTTCCTTCATTTTATTCTCATTTCCTGTTGCAAATATGATTCTTCTTTTCATCTTCCCTGCACCCTTTGTCTGTTCTTATGTAACCGCTTCCCTTATGATCCGTTCCGGCGTATATCTTCATTTTTCCGACGCGGCGGCCTGGGGCCAGGAAACTGGTAGAAATATGTCCTGATCATCCCATTATAAATCTTCCTGTTTTTCTCCGCCTTACGCCCAAAATACCGTTCCGCCTCCTCATAGCTGGTGATCATATAGGCTGACCAGCTGTCCAGCCGGCGGAATGCCTCGCCGAAATCCCTGTATATCTGAGGAAGCGTTGATTTTTCCTCCAGCCTCTCCCCGTAGGGCGGGTTTGTAATGACAAATCCATATTTTTTAGGATGGTTTAAATCCTTTACCTCCCGCTGCTGGAAATGGATGAGGTGTGCCACCCCTGCATTCTCCGCATTGTGGCGCGCCGTCCTCAGCACCTCCGGATCCGCGTCATACCCCTGGATATCTGTCTCGATATCATCACAAGTCAGATCCCGCGCTTCATTGACTGCCTCATACCACTCCTTCTTCGCCACCAGGTTTGTCCACGCCTCTGCGGTAAACGACCGATTCATCCCCGGCGCGATGTTCGCCGCCATCATCGCCGCTTCGATAGGAAACGTCCCGCTGCCGCAGAATGGATCCACCAGGATCCTGTCCTCTCTCCACGGGGTCAGCATGATCAGAGCCGCCGCCAGATTCTCGGCAATAGGCGCTTTTCCCGCAGCCGGGCGGTATCCCCTCTTATGCAGGGACACACCCGTTGTGTCGATCCCCACCGTCACAACGTCCTTCATCAGGAATACCCTGATCGGATAGGCGGCTCCGTTCTCCGGGAACCACTGCGTATGGTACTTTGCTTTCAGCCGCTCCACCATTGCTTTTTTCATAATGGATTGGATGTCAGAAGGGCTGAAAAGCCTGCTCTTTACAGAGGCTGCTTTTGTCACCCAGAATTTCCCGTTCTCAGGAATATAATCCTCCCACGGGATCTCTTTCGTCCGGTCAAACAGTTCTTCAAAGGTCACTGCCCGGAAGCTTCCCACTTTCAGGAGAATCCGTTCCGCAGTCCTCAGGAATATATTTGCCCTGCAGATGGCATCCATGCCGCCGCGAAATGTCACTCTTCCATCCTCCACCTGAGCGATCTCATATCCCAGGTCCCGGATCTCTCTTTTCAGCACGGACTCCAGCCCAAAGTGGCAGGGCGCGATCCATTCCATTTTATCCATGAATTCTTTCCGTCCTTAATCTCATACTGTATCCATATTACTATAAATTTGGGACGTAGTAAAGTTGAACTTTACTACGTCCCAAATCAACATTTTCAGCCTTTTCCGCCTTCCTGCACGCTGTCAGGAAGCCGCTTTACATCATCTTAATAGCGGTCAGACTCATCAAAAGCATCGTGAGTCCTTCCACAGTTTTTGCTGTTTGATGCATTTGACGCATTGCTGCTGTTCTTGTTTGCGTTTCTGTTCTTATTCTGTGTGTCCGCGTAGGAAGAATAAGAGCTGTTCTTTGAATTTGTGTTTTTGTTTGAATTGTTTGTATTGCTGTAATTCTTTGCCATGAGTATCCCTCCTGTTTATTTAGTTCAGTGTTAGTATCTCGACCCACGGCAGATTTTATGCATTTTTTTATTTTTTGCTTGCTTTTTCCAGTTCTATATATTATACTAACTTTCGTAGGAAGGTTACTTTCTACAACCCCTTATTAATTATTTATACTCCCCTCAAAAGAC
>CALWFS010000260.1 GCA_944377705.1 uncultured Mediterraneibacter sp.
TTAAGGCAGGATGGCCGACCTATGACGAGGAAGCCATGAAGGATGACGAGATTGAAATCCCGGTACAGATCAACGGCAAGACAAAGGCGGTTGTGAGCATTTCTGCGGAAGCTTCCCAGGAAGAGGCGATCGCTGCCGGAAAAGAAGCGGTTGCAGGTAAGCTGACTGGGAATGTGGTGAAGGAGATCTATGTTCCGAAGAAGATCATTAATATTGTGATGAAATAAAAATCTGGATTTGTGTGAGAGAGTCTTCTGACTTGATCAAGCTCAGAAAACAGCGGAGCGCCTTTTCGAAAAAACTTTTAGCACGGGTGTGCGGGTGTCTGAGGCGACTGCGGAATGGGCTTATAAAAATTTGGAATCCGGGGACATGCGTTGGGATAGGCAGAGGGATTGTCTGAGGCGAAGCTGAGCTGCCCTCTGCCGATCCCTGTCCTTAGCATGTTCCCGGATTTCTTAGTTTTTATTGCCTATGAGCTCGGAGCCGAAGCCACCCGCACACCCGTGCTGAATATGTCTTCGATCCATTCGCTCCAATGTTTTCGGAGGTCTTACTCTGTCCCAGGCTCCCCGACAAATCCAGATTTACTCCGCTAAACTCTCCCATTTTTCGTACAGTTCTTCCAGCTTTTCTTCGTTCATAGTTCTTTCGGAGGTCAGCTCCTGGCATTTGACGGAGTTGGAGTACACTTCTTCCAGCGTCAGTTCATGGTCGATCGCTTCGTTTCGTTTTTCCAGCCGTGAGATTTCTTCCTCGGTCTTTTTCAGATCGTTTTTCCGCTTCCTTTCTTTTGCCTGCTGTTCTTTCTGTTCCTGCCAGCTCAGAGAAGACGGCTTGGGAGAAGCGGTTGGAGAAGGCTGGACAGCGTTTTCGGAGATATTCCCCGGTGCAGCCCCGTCATTGCCGGAATTTCCTGCTTTCCCAGCGGCTGGGACAGAAGCGTAAGCTTTGGTGAGCTCCTCTTTTTTCTCCAGATAGTAGTCATAGTTTCCGATATAGTTTACAAAGGTCTGGTTTACCAGCTCCAGTATGCGAGTGGCGGTCTGATTGATGAAGTAACGGTCATGGGACACATAGAGTACAGTGCCGCTGTAATTGTTCAGCGCTTCTTCCAGGATCTCCTTGGAGGCAATATCCAGATGGTTGGTAGGCTCGTCCAATATGAGAAAATTGGCTTCTGAGAGCATGAGCTTTGCCAGGGAGACGCGCCCCTTTTCTCCACCGCTCAGAGTGGAGATCACCTGGAACACCTCGTCTCCCGTAAACTGAAAGGCGGCAAGTGTGTTGCGGATCTGTGTATTATTGAGTGTCGGATAGTCATCGGAGATCTCATCAAAGATCGTTTTATTGTCATGGAGTACATGGTGTTCCTGATCATAGTATCCGATCTGTACTTTGGCTCCAAGGGTAAAGGAACCGGCGTCTGCCTTCTGCACCTGATTGAGGATCTTAAGGAGCGTCGTCTTTCCGGTGCCATTATCGCCGATGATCGCCACGTGCTCCCCTCGTTTGATCTCAAAGCTGACATCTTTAAATAGAACCTGGCTGTCAAACTGTTTGGACAGTCCCTCGACTGAGAGAACATCATTTCCGCTGATACAGGACGGTTCCAAAGTAAAATGCATTTCCTTCGGTTCATCTATGGGCTTTTCGACAGGGGTTATCTTTTCCAGCATTTTTTCGCGGCTCTCAGCGCGCCGGATTGATTTTTCCCGGTTAAAAGATCGGAGCTTTTCGATGACCGCCTGCTGATGTCGGATTTCCCTCTGCTGGTTCAGATATTCTTTGAGACGGGCATTGCGGATCTGCTGCTTTTTCTCAGAATATGCCTGGTAGTTGCCAAGGTACATACGGATCTCTCCGTTTTCGATTTCAATGACTTTTGTTACGACCCGATTCAGGAAGAAACGGTCGTGGGATACAATGAATACAGCGCCCGGATAATTAATGAGAAAGGTCTCCAGCCATGCAATGGAATTTAAATCCAGATGGTTAGTAGGCTCGTCCAGGAGCAGGATATCCGGGCTTGTCAGGAGCAGTTTTCCCAGAGCCACCCGGGTTTTCTGTCCCCCGGAGAGTGTGTCGGTCTTTTTGGAAAATTCTTCTTCGGTAAAGCCCAGGCCTTTCAGTACTCCGGTGATCTCACTTTCACAGGCATATCCGTTCCTTGCCTCGAATTCTGACTGAAGGCGGTTGTATGTTTCCAGCCTGTTTTCCAGGGCATCCCCGGACAGGTTTTTCAGTTCCTGCTCAATGGAGCGCAGACGCTGTTCCATCTCTATGATGTCCGCTTTGGCACTGCGGAGTTCCTCGTATATTGTTCCGTGGGGGATAAGATCCTGATGCTGGGCAAGATATCCGATCGTCTTTCCCTTTGCCAGGATGACATCGCCGCCGTCCGCCGGCTCTTCATTCATGATAATTTTCAGTATTGTAGATTTCCCGGCTCCGTTCACGCCTGTCAGAGCGGCTTTTTCTCTCTCCTCGATATGGAAAGAACCGTTCTGAACGATGATCCGGTCGCCGAAGGATTTGTTAATATTATGGCATGCGAGTATCATGTAGGTACTCCTCCTCTCAGATAACCATTATAACGGAATCCCGCTAAAATACAAGAAAATAAACGTCAGGGACAGAAAAACTGAAAATGCCGGAAAAACTAAAAATTGACATAATATTAACTATTTTATATAATAAACCATAGTGAAAAAAGCGGACGGCAGTCTGTTTTCAGCGGTCATCATGATGATTTGTGACACGGGGTGAGAGAACTTGTCACACAGTCAGAGACGCGCTGCTGAAAACCGGAAGCCGGGCGATGGAAGGTGATAGAATTGGAACATAGAAAAATATCCAGAGCAGTAATCTCAAGACTGCCAAGATATTACCGGTACCTGGGAGATCTTCTGGAAGCGGGCGTGGAGAGGATATCTTCAAATGACCTGAGCAAGAAGATGCATGTGACAGCGTCCCAGATCCGGCAGGACCTGAATAATTTCGGGGGATTCGGAC
>CALWFS010000261.1 GCA_944377705.1 uncultured Mediterraneibacter sp.
TTTTAAAATAGAGAGGTGAAAATCATGCGCGAAGGAATCCATCCGGAATATCATCAGGCAACAGTGACCTGCAACTGCGGGAACACTTTTGTGACAGGTTCCACAAAGGAAAACATCCACGTTGAAATCTGCTCCAAGTGCCATCCGTTCTACACAGGACAGCAGAAGACAGCACAGGCACGCGGTCGTGTTGACAAGTTCAATAAGAAGTACGGCATTAAATAAGAGCAAAAAGAGCAGGCTGAGGTGGGAGCATCTCAGCCTCTTTTGTTTCAGAAGACAAGGAGGGATTATGAAATCATCGAACATAGGCGGACAGGCAGTCCTGGAAGGCATTATGATGCGGAACGGCGGGAAATATTCTGTGGCAGTACGGAAAACCGACGGTCAGATCGCAGTGGATGTGCAGGACTACCATAGCATTATTCCATGGAAGACGCCTCTTAAGATCCCATTTATCAGAGGGATTTTTAATTTCGTGGATTCCCTTGTGCTCGGTATGCGTACGCTGATGTATTCCGCCAGCTTTTTTGAGGAGGAAGAAGGAGAAGAGATCACGGAAGCTGAGGCGGAAAAGCAGGAGAAGCAGGAGAGAGTGCTCATGTACATGACCATGGGTGTGGCAGTGGTCGTCGCGGTGGCGCTGTTCATGGTGCTTCCCTATTTTCTCAGCAGCTTTGTGGAGAAACATACATCGTCCAGGGCGGCGATGACGATATTTGAGGGAGTGATCCGGGTTGTTATCTTCCTTCTGTACATTTTTATCATTTCCAGGACAAAGGATATCAAGCGGACATTCATGTATCATGGCGCGGAGCATAAGTGCATTAACTGCATTGAGCATGGTCTGGAGCTAAATGTTGAGAATGTCAGAAAGAGTTCCAAGCAGCACAAGCGATGCGGGACCAGTTTCCTTTTCTTTGTTATGATCGTGAGTATCATTTTCTGTTTCTTTATCACCGCGGATTCTCAGGTGCTGCGCGTAGTTATCAGGATTGCGCTGCTTCCTCTGATCGCGGGTGTGTCTTATGAGATCATCCGACTGGCAGGGAACAGTGACAATTTTCTGATAAACCTCCTGAGCAGACCGGGAATGTGGGTACAGAATATGACGACAAAGGAACCGGATGATGATATGATCGAAGTCGGGATCCGGGCAGTGGAGGAAGTGTTTGACTGGCGGACCTGGCAGAAGGAAAATCTGTGATGCAAAAATGTGGCAGGCAGGACAAACAAGTCCCAGGGGATGAGATAAAGGATGAAACGCTGAAAAGCGCATACAGTGCAGGGATGGAAAGGCTCAGACAGTCCGGTGTGCCGGAGGCGGATCTGGACGCCTGGTACCTCCTGGAATACGTGACGGGAATCAGCCGTTCGTCCTACTATATGGAACCGGACCGGAAAATGAGTGTCTGGCAGCGTGCCCGGTATGAGGAGTGCCTTTCAAGGAGGGAGCAGCGGATCCCGCTCCAGCATATCACAGGGGAACAGGAGTTTATGGGGCTGACCTTCCTGGTGGATGAAAATGTTCTCATCCCGCGCCAGGATACGGAGATTCTGGTAGAGCAGGCGCTGGAGATTTTAAAGACAGAAACTCTCCCGCAGTGCGACGGGAAGACCCTGTTTCTGGATATGTGTACAGGTTCCGGCTGTATCCTGCTCAGTGTCCTGCACTATGCGGGACGCATGGGAAAGAGAGTGGAAGGCACGGGTTCGGATCTTTCGGAAAAGGCGCTTGACATTGCCAAGCAGAATGCAGGGGCATTGGGGATTCGGGCAGAGTTCATCTGCGGAGATCTGTTTGCGAATATCCGTGGAAAGTATAGCATGATCCTCTCAAATCCACCTTATATCCGCAGTTCGGATATTGATGCGCTTCAGGAAGAGGTGCGCCTGCATGATCCGCGGGAAGCGTTGGACGGAAAAGAGGACGGCCTGTATTTTTACCGTCGTATCACAGACGAGGCAAGGGAGTATCTCCTGCCGGGAGGCTGCCTGATCTTTGAGATCGGTTATGACCAGGCGGAGGACGTCAGCGCGCTTATGAACAGCGCCGGGTATACGGAAATACGGGTAAAAAAAGATCTGGCAGGGCTTGACCGGGTCGTATGCGGAAGATATAGTTAGATAGTGTAAAAGTTAAATGATGTAAAGTTTGATAGAAAAGGACAAAGGAAAATGTTTGACAGATTAGATGACCTATTGATTCGCTATGAAGAGGTGATGGGAGAGCTCCAGGAACCGGGAGCGGCAGATGACCAGCAGCGGTTCCGCAGGCTCATGAAGGAGCAGAGCGACCTTGCCCCTATCGTGGAAGCATACAGCGAGTATAAGAAATGCAGGCAGAATATTGACGACAGCCTCGCCATGCTGGAGGAAGAGACTGACGAAGACATGCGGGAACTGGCGAAGGAAGAGTTGAACGAGTCCAGGAAGCAAGTGGAGGAACTGGAACAGGAGTTAAAGATCCTTCTTCTTCCCAAAGATCCGAATGATGACAAAAATGTTATCGTAGAGATCCGGGCAGGCGCCGGCGGAGATGAGGCGGCGCTTTTTGCGGCTGAGATTTACCGGATGTATGTACATTATGCAGACAGCCGTCACTGGAAGACAGAGCTGATCTCTTTAAATGAGAATGGGATCGGCGGGTTCAAGGAGTGCGTGTTCATGATCACAGGTCAGGGAGCGTACTCACGGCTGAAATATGAGAGCGGCGTGCACCGTGTCCAGCGAGTGCCCGAGACAGAGAGCGGTGGCAGGATCCATACTTCTACCGTGACTGTGGCGATCATGCCCGAGGCGGAGGAAGTGGATGTAGTGATCGATGAGAAAGATATCCGCATTGATGTGATGCGTGCGTCCGGAAACGGAGGCCAGTGCGTCAATACGACAGATTCTGCGGTCCGCCTGACTCATTTCCCGACCGGCATCGTAATTTACAGCCAGACGGAGAAGTCGCAGCTCCAGAATAAAGAGAAGGCGTTCAGACTGCTGCGCTCCAAGCT
>CALWFS010000262.1 GCA_944377705.1 uncultured Mediterraneibacter sp.
CGGTGTAACGCTTGCCCCGTAGGTACGCATCACTTCGCGGCGGAAGGGCTTCTGCTCATACGAGCATTTTACCATGAATACCTTGCAGTCCAGGTCAAGGTAAGAGCACGCCATCGACAATGCAGTTCCCCACTGTCCTGCCCCGGTCTCCGTGGTCACTCCTTTCAGCCCCTGATCTTTTGCGTAAAACGCCTGCGCGATGGCGGAATTGAGCTTATGGCTTCCGCTCGTATTGTTTCCCTCAAATTTATAGTAGATCTTTGCCGGAGTCTGAAGCTTTTCCTCAAGGCAGTATGCGCGGACAAGCGGTGACGGACGATACATCTTGTAGAAATCACGGATCTTCTCCGGGATTTCAATATAGCGGTTGTCATTGTCCAGCTCCTGTTTTACAAGATCATCACAGAACACAGCTCCCAGCTCTTCTGCGGTCATAGGCTCATATGTCGCCGGATTCAGAAGCGGAGCCGGCTTATTTTTCATATCCGCGCGGACATTATACCATGTCTTCGGCATCTCGCTCTCTTCAAGGTAGATTTTGTAAGGAATCTTTTTCTCGCTCATTTTTCTTCTCCTTTCTTTTTACGGGATTCAAGCCTGTCTGACCAGACAAAAAAGCTCTCATCCCATACAAATGAAACATTGCAGGGACAAGAGCTGATAATACAAACTCCTGCGGTGCCACCCGGCTTGATGTAAAAACATCCTCTCATGCATACTGACATATGCCCCTTTTGGTAACGAAGTCCGGTCTCCGTCTCACCTACTTGCCTCTATCCATCTCCCGCGTTCAGCTCGCCCTCAACGGTTTAAGGAAACTTTACCACGGTACAGTGTAGATGTCAACCCCTGGTTTCACAGAGTATTTTCAGGCTGTTGTCAAAAGGATATTATTCGGCACGAGCGCTCCAGATCAGTTCTGCTTTATCCAGCACAGAGGACGGGTCTTCATAAAATTCCGAAACAGGTTCAAACGTTCCGTAATACACTTCATCTATCTCATCCGCACTCCCCAGAGACTCAAGTGTTACGGCCTCATTTTCCTTACCGAAGAGAGGCGCCACATATCTGCTCCACACCGTGCTGTATTCATACAGGATCACAACTGTTTTTTCCCCGGCTTCTGTCTGCACGGTCACCGGCTCATGACATATGCTTCCTGCAGCTTCTGATGTATCCATACTGCAGTAAAGATACTCATCCCCAGAATCTCCCAGACTGACCCTGCTCACAGACGCACCGCTTTCTTCATAAGGGATTACGCTCCTCGGCAGTGTCATCAATGCATATACACCTGCCGCCGCTGCCAGTACCGCTGCCGCAGTGACCGCCGAAATGATCACTTTTTTCCTGAATATCTTATTTCTGATCCCTTTGATCACTTTTGCCTCTGCCAGACGCTGAGTCTTGCTTGCGGGAAGTATGACATCCTTCTTCATGGAAGATGCTTCCATCCTGCAGGATGCGCAGGACTGGAGATGCTCCTCCACCATTTGCTTTGTCTCATCACTTACCACATCATCCAGATACAGCGGCAGGATATCACGGATAATATTACAGTTCATTTTTTTCATGTTCTATCGCCTCCATATACTCCCGGATCATCTGCTTTGCCCGGTAATAACTCACTCTTGCCCAGCCGGAGCTCTTTCCGAAGAGCTGACCGATCTTATCAAAAGGCAGTTCCCCGAATACTCTCAGGCTGAACACTTCTTTATACGGCTCTCTCATATCGTGAAGGAATCGGTGGATAAGAAAGGATCTCTCTTCGTCTGCAAGCTGTTCGATCACATCTCTGTGCATATCCATCCCACATCCGGGCGGATGATTCATTCCAGGTCCGTCTTCGCTGTCTGCATACTTTTCCTTCTGACTTGTATCTGCATAAAGATGCTCTCTGCGGCAGAACGTATAATAAGTATTTTTTGCAATGGTAAAAAGCCACTCCCGGATGTCCCGGGATCCGTCAAAAGAATCCAGTGACTTCAGAGCCTTCATAAATGTCTCCTGCGCGATCTCTTCCGCTGTGCCGGCATCCGCAGACAGACTGCGCAGATACAGAAAAACATCTTTGAAGTATTGTTTATATACGCTCTCAATATCCATTCCTGTCACCCTCCTTTCACTATATTAACTCACGAAAATAAAAAACGTTACAGAAAAGGAGTCTGATGCCTGAACACCGGACTCCCTCTTCGTCAATATTTGTTATGCACCTTTTCCGCAAAACACAGAAAATCTTTCAGTTCTATAAATCTTCCGTCATCCAGGACTGCCTTTCCGCTCATCCTTCCGAACACCTGATGCTGCTCAGAAGATACTATAAACGCCGACAGGCTTACCGACCGGTCTAAAACCGGCTTGAATTCCATCTCAAACCGCCCGTCACCGGAAGTAAACATCCACGGTTTCATATAATCCCCGTCCGGTATATGGAATGTCACATCATCCAGCTTGTGCCCCTTACCGTCATAAAAGAGAATATTTTCCGTAGCTGCCGAGGTATCTCCGAACCCGTACCCTATATTGAACCCGAACGGTTTTCCGCCCACAATTCCGTTTCCGGAAGCCCAGTACCATGTATTATCATGAGTCCACACGCCTCGTCCCCAGTTCAGTACTCCGTAATCTGTCTTCGGGCTGAACCAGTAGGTCGTGTCTCCGAATGACATATACCCTTCCGCGGGCATACAGTTGATCTTCTGATTATAATAAAACGCATTCTTTCCCTGCCATGGCGCTGCCATCGCAATACTGTCCATCCTGGGCTGTTCCAGAGCTATCTCGCAGAAAAAGGGGGTTCCCTGATAAAAATCCTTAAAATCACAGGAGATCATCCTTTTGCCTCTCTCTGCCCTGAATTCCAGACGCATACGCTTATCCCGGTAAACAATATTTCCTTCTGATGACGAGTACGGCATCTTCATCTTCCCCATAGGAAATGGTTTCAGGATTGTCTCCGTGTGTTCCCACCCTTCCTT
>CALWFS010000263.1 GCA_944377705.1 uncultured Mediterraneibacter sp.
CGTGCGGTAACGGAAATTACTCTGCTTACATTGCACAGAGAGGTGCTTCTATTGTTGCTTTTGATTACAGTAAAAAAATGATAGAACTGGCTGAAAAACGACAATCACGGTATGCAAAACAAATCACATTTTGTGTAGCAGATGCAACCGATAGAGGAAGCATTTTGGCATTAAAAAGAAATCGTTCCTTTACGAAAGCGGTTTCTAATATGGCAATTATGGATATTACTGATATTGAACCACTTTTTATGGCTGTTTATGAACTATTGGAAGAAAACGGGATTTTTGTTTTCGCAACGCAACACCCTTGTTTTATTACTTTGACTGAAAAATATATGACACCACACAATTACTATGGTGTTGCGATAGAGGGTCAACCAGAGGAGCAGATTTATTATCATCGTTCTATGCAAGATATTTTTAACCTCTGTTTTAGAACGGGTTTTGTTATTGATGGATTCTACGAAGAATGTTTTAAAAACAGCAAAGAGATTCCAATGGTGATGATAGTAAGAGTGAGAAAGGCGAAACATAATAGTTTAAGATAAAAAGATGCACTTCAGTTTGTTGAGCTCTCCTTTGATAGAACAACAATCTTTTCTCAAAGGACTTTTTACCTGCATTTTGCATATTACTCCCCTCTCTATTTTTTCAATATAGTGAGATAATAAAGCGTGTGTTTAATAGAGAACAAATTTTGGAGACGATGATAAAAAACTTATACACCATTTACACCAAATTGAACTCCAATCCACCGAAAAATCACACGAATTTATAGGGATATAGAGGTCCCGAAAGAAACGCTATGTTCCGACTACGTCTATGGAACCCACCTTATCAAAAGATAGCTTTATTTTGGGGAATCGAATTTATTTTTCCTTAAATTGCGGTGATATTGTTATCTTTAAGCACAATGGAAAATTGTTAGTGAAACGAATTGCAGCTGTTCCTGGAGATATCGTAGATTTAGAAGCTGTTGAATATATGGTAGGTTATAAAAAGCCAGACCGAGAAAGTGAATATTTGATAGTACCAAATGACTGCTATTATGTGTTGGGAGACAATATTCAGAATTCTTTTGATTCAAGATATTGGGATAATCCGTTTGTGGATAGAAGCGATGTAGTTGCCAAGCTTATTTTTCCATAAAAATAGAGCCGTTTATATTTAAAAGTATAACCAGATCTATTGATGTTTTCACTTTCTAATTCTATGAATGGGTAATTACAGAAACAAAAGCAGACTAATTGCCATTACTACCATACGGAAATCAAACCGTAAATGGAGAGATGGTGTTCTCCATATTCACGAGCGGCCGGAAGAAGTTCATCGAAGGAAATAAATACCATAATTCCTGCAACACCGGCGAACAGAATTCCGAATACGGTATCGCTCATAATCGGTTTGAGAATCAGCCAGCCAATCAATGCGCCCAAAGGTTCCGCCAATCCCGATAAAAAAGAATATCGAAACGCTTTGATTTTTGAGCCTGTTGCTTGATAAATGGGGACAGAAACAGCAATCCCTTCTGGTATATTATGAATAGCAATTGCCGCTACGATGGGTATGGCAACGCTTGGCTCTTGAAGAGCGGATACGAAAGTTGCCAACCCTTCAGGAAAATTGTGAATAGCAATTGCCAGCGCTGTAAATATGCCCATTCTCATCAATCGTTTTGGTTGCGGATCTTTAGTTTGCACATCTTCGATTTTCTTTATTTCATGAGGATTTTCCCCTGACGGAATCAGTTTGTCGATGATTGCGATGACCAGCATTCCACCGAAAAAAGCAGCAACAGTGATCCAACTGCCCATACGATGTCCCATTTGAGAGATCAGCGCTTCTTGCGCTTTAAAGAAAATTTCAATCATGGAAACATAGATCATAACACCGGCAGAAAATCCTAGGGCAACAGAAAGGAATTTTCGGTTTGTATGGCGGCAGAGAAAAGCAATGAAACTGCCGACACCGGTACTGAGACCGGCAAGAAGTGTCAGAAAAAAAGCTAGAAAAACATGATCCAAAGTATCACTCCGTTCCTAAAATAACAATCAGTTAGCTTTGACTAACTGATTGTTATTTTATCATATTTGACTGCATTATTCAATTGTATTTTTATATATGAATCTGTTAAATTCCATATTCAGAAAGAGATTGAACCTTATATAAAAGCAAACCAGAGATGCAAATAAACGCCTCTGGTTTTCGCATAATTATACTGATTCGAAGGATACGGCTTTCTTTTCGTCGACATGTCGTTTAATCGCTTCAAAAGATTTGTCACTGATGTCATGTTCGATTTTACAGGCGTCTGCAGAAGCAGTTTCGCGGTCGACACCTAGCCGCATTAAAAATTCCGTTAAAAGCATGTGCCGCTCGTATATTTTAGCTGCAATTTCCTCTCCCATAGCAGTAAGATGCAGATATCCTTCCTGATCTACCGTAATATATTCCCCTTGCTTTAACAAGCCAACCGCTCTGCTGACACTTGGTTTGGAAAAATTCATGTATTCTGCGACATCCAGCGATCGGACATCGTGATTCTTTTTGGTTAGGATGTAGATCGTTTCCAAATACATTTCACCGGATTCTTGTAAATGCATAATAAAAACTCCTTTTAGTGTATTATAATATTATAGCATGAAATGATATTTTATTCAAGTGGGGCGGTTATCTCTAAATGATAATCAAGAAAAAATAATAATTTTTATAGTTTAGCTTGACAAAACAAGAAATATGGAGTATACTGTCAATAGGTTAGCGATTGCTAACCTTTACTTAAGCTGATTTGGTTAGCTTTCGCTAATAACATAGTGTTATTCTATTTGGATATAATGGGAGTGAGATTTAAGATGACCTTAAGAGAAGCGGTCGAAGGAACCGAATATATCATAAAGGCGATTGAAACTGACG
>CALWFS010000264.1 GCA_944377705.1 uncultured Mediterraneibacter sp.
GTATTTTTTCATTTCGTTGAACCTTACGACCCCGAATTCCATCAGGGTATAAAGGATAGTCATTTTATATTTTCCGTTAATCAGAGATAACGTATAACTGAATCCGGTGGAACTCAAATCTTCCTTGGAAATACATCTTTCACCCATTTTACACTCTCCTTAAGGTAAGTATTGAACCTGTTTGTTAGTATCGCACTTTTATGTGCGTACTTGTTTTTGGATATATTCTTGCTATGATTGTAATATCAGCAGCGGGGAATGTCAATTCCGCACAGAAAAGGAGAGATTTATTATGAGTAAAAAAATCGTTGTAATTACAGGAAGCCCGCGGAAAAACGGGAACAGCTTTGCCATGACAGATGCTTTTGTCAAAGCGGCAGAGGCGAAAGGACACACAGTGACAAGATTTGATGCAGCCATGATGAAGCTGGGCGGCTGCCATGCGTGCGAGACCTGCTATAAGACGGGAAAAGCCTGTTCCTTTGATGATGACTTCAATACGATTGCCCCGGCCGTTTTAGAGGCGGACGGACTTGTATTTACCATGCCGGTTTACTGGTATTCCATTCCGTCACAGATCAAAGCAGTGATAGACAGAATCTATTCACTGGTTGTAGGAGGAAAAGATATTGCAGGCAAAGAATGCGCGATTATCGCATGCTGTGAGGAAGAGGATCTGACTGTTCTGGACGGGGTACGTATTCCGATGGAGCGTACGGCTGCGTTGAATAAATGGAAGATGGTAGGAGAGGTACTTATTCCGGGCGTGCTCAACGCAGGAGATATCGAAAAGACAGACGGCTGCGCTCAGGCAGCAGCATTGGCGGATAAGTTCTGATCAGGAAAGACCGATGGGAGAAGGGAGACGCGATATGGGTAAAAGAATTGTAGTATTAAATGGAAGCCCCAGAAAAAAGGGGAATACATCAGCACTTGTGAAATCCTTTAAAGAAGGAGCGGAAAGTGCAGGACACACAGTGACGGAATTTTTTCTGAACGGTATGGATCTTCACGGCTGCAGAGGCTGCTTCGGCGGACACAGCAGCAGAGAATGTCCCTGTGTTCAGAAGGATGATATGGATCAGATCTATCCGGCAGTGAAAGAGTCCGAGGTGGTGGTTCTCGCCACGCCGCTCTATTACTGGAATATGAGCGGGCAGATCAGGACAGCCATTGATCGTCTGTTTGCCCTGGAAGAGGGGGACGGCAATCTCCTCAGAGGACACGGCAGATCCTCTGCGCTTCTGATGGCTGCGGAGGGAAATGGATTTGATGATGTGGTTCTCTACTATGACCACCTGATGGAGCATTTAAAATGGAAGAACCTTGGTCATGTCCTTGCCGGAGGAAACGGAGATGTGGGCGATATCGAGGGAAAAGCTGAGCTTAAGGAGGCTTATGAACTCGGAAGATCAATAGAGTAATGCGGCGGAATGCAGAGGGAGTTCATAATGCTTCGCTTCTTATAGCGATTTCTCTTTTTTGTTCATTTTTTTGACGACAACGATACCTGCAATGATCACAGCGACACAGATCACGGCAAAGATCACAGACGTTGTTATCAGAGTCTTATTTCCGCCAGCGCTGATGTGCATAATATTATCAGCAGTCTGGCGGAAGGTCTGACCGATAAATTCTGCGATGCTCAGATCCAGATTGTTATAATTCATATCAAAATAGCTCCAGAATATGGTCTCAGCCTCACTGTCCATAATGGAGTAAGCTGCTGATCCGTAATACAGATAAAATGTTCCATCCATATCTTCCGAATCATTTTCACACGCAAAGTAGGCAAAGATCAAATGCCCATTGTCTGAAAAGGTTTCATTATACATCTGCGCCAGATATTCTTCAGCCGCGGTTTCATTCCACTTTCCATTGATCCATATAGAAGGAGTATATTCCAGGAGCACCACATAAGGCTGGATCCCTGTCTGAGAATAGAAATACTTCAACCCGTCTGTCAGGTCTGTGTCATGATCAATAAAACCGAGCTCATCGCGATACCACTCCGCATACGGAGTGGTTCCGGTAACAGCTGTACGTTCAGTGCGCGATACGGTTATTTCCGAATTTTGTGATGAACCATTGTCTGTAAAGGGCCGGTTAAAAAGACCTATGACAAGAATGAGCAGGACTATAATAGTAAAACATCCGCCGCCTCTTCTGCCCGGACCACCCCAGCCGAAAAAGCCCCGGTGAAACACAGGGCCGCTCCACCTTCTGCGGGGTCCGCCAAAAAGTGGACCGCCTGGGAGAGGTCCGCCAAATCCGGGACCGCTCGGACCTCTGCTGCCTCCGAATCCTCCGCCTGAGCGGCCGCCAAAAGATCTTCCTCCGGAATGTCCTCCTCCGCCGTGTGAACCGCTGCCTCTGCCCATGATATATTTCTCCTTTCCCGTGATGTGCCAAGGTATGATACTTTCTGTTTTACGCTGACGTAATAACAAGAAATAATGGTAGTATGCTCCTATTATAAAGAAAAATATCAGAAATAACAACCAAATGCAGGAGGGAAAATAATGCTTGCAAAAACAGTATTGTTATGGTAGTATATAGTTTGCCGTTGAGCAGTTTTACGATGAAAATTACAGGGCCCCGTGGTCAAGCGGTTAAGACATCGCCCTTTCACGGCGGTAACACGGGTTCGATTCCCGTCGGGGTCATTGAGTTGCCGATGTGGCTCAATTCATGAAGATTGACCGTGTCAATCGCGGGCAGAGCGGCTGATTACAAATCGGCTGCGGTAGATATGCCGATGTGGCTCAATTCATGAAGATTGACTGTGTCAATCGCGGGCAGAGCGGCTGATTACAAATCAGCTGCCGTAAATATGCCGATGTGGCTCAATTGGCAGAGCAGCTGATTTGTAATCAGCAGGTTATCGGTTCGAGTCCGATCATC
>CALWFS010000265.1 GCA_944377705.1 uncultured Mediterraneibacter sp.
AGGCGGAACATCCTGTTCATCCCAAATAAGACCGCCGCCGCATTGGAGCTGCCTCCGGCAAGCCCCGCAGCCACCGGGATATGCTTATCCAATGTGATCCTGATCCCCTCTGAGATCCGGAACTCTTCCATTAAAAGCTGAGCCGCCTTATACGCAATATTTCCCTCCCCGGTGGGAAGAAAACTTAAATTTGATGCCAGCGTGATCCCCGGAGCTTCTGTCTTTTCTATCTTTACCTCGTCATACAGATAGATCGACTGCATGACCATCCTCACATCATGATAGCCATTCTCCCGTCTTCCAAGTACATCCAGCCCCAGATTGATCTTTGCCAGCGCTTTCAGTTCAATCTGATTCATCCTGCGTCCCCCATTTTTTTAATATCCTGCGTATGCTGCCAGGAGGGTGTCCCCCTCCGAAAAGGGAATCAGCCCCTTTCGTCCTTACCTGTATGTTGTATACATTGTACTTATAGTATACTCACATTTTCTTTTAAAATCAACAGTTTATCACCCGGTCTGACATTTTCATTGTCCAGCCCATTGATCTCCATAATACCCTCAACCGTGGTCATATATTTTTTCGCCAGGCTCCACATATCTTCTCCCTCCTGGACGATATGACCTACGATGCCCGGGCGGTCTGCCATGGCTTCTTCATCTGCCGGTCTCATCCTCACATCCGTAATCATCTCCACAGGGATCTGTTTCCTCAGAAAAACATCAAAAGCCAGGACTGCCTTTACTTCCACAGCCTCACTTCCCGCCAGGGTCACGGCAAGCTGTTCTACATGACTTGACAGGCTGCTCTCCACTCCGTCAGGCATCTCCGGATATTCGATCAGATATGAGAAGGGGAGGATCCCCTGCCAGCTCCCGTAAGGTTCCATATCATCCCCCCGCAGGTACAGAAAGGAAAGATGCAGGATTCCCTCTACCCGGATCCCTTCGTCTGTATGCTGCTCGCTCTCCATCTGAATACTCCCCTGGCTGTGGAGGATCTGCAGCACATCTTCCTTTAATTCCGGAAGCGCCAGCCGCTCAGACACTTTGCACCTGGACTGATTCTGCATCAGAAGCTCTTCATAAACCACATCCTGCGTCTCAAACTCGCATACCTGTTCCAGGGAATACATATCCCGGAGCACTTCTGTCTCCTCTTCCTCATAGATATTCATCCGGAGCGCAAGCGTTGCCTCGATTCCCAGAATGCGCATCTCGCCGTCCTCGTCCAGCCTGACATCTGCAAGCGTATCCTCAAGAGAATGCCGTATATGATGGTACATGCTCTCTGTCACTCCCTCGCAGGAAATCCTCCCCTCATAGGGAACGCTCTGCTCGATCCAGTCTGTTTTTTCATCAGCGGAAAGATACATGCAGAATACAAGGAGCTCGCCCCGCAAAAGGATCTCATCCTGTCCCATACGGATATCCAGCTTGCGGCTTCCGATATCTGTAAGCAGCACCTGCCCGATACTCTCCTTTGTTCCGGGCAGCACGATTTCCTCCTTAATCCTGTATGTATCCTTCCTGGAGACAGCCAGCTTCAGCAGGTTCATCTTCTCCTTTTTGCGATAAATGGGAATCTCGCTATCCACGTCCTCCGTCAGCTCCTCATCCCGCAGCCGCTCCCTCCCAATCTCCATCTCTGCCATCACTCTCAAACTTAACTTACGTGAATTAACTACTGTCCCGGTAAATTCGGTCCTCATGCCGCGGATAAAAAATGTCTCGTTCCCGTCGCTCTCCGCATAGACCATTTCCTCGAACGGAAGGCTCCCCTCGAGCACAGCCGGCTTCGGGTCTCCGGACGCCGTCATATAAAGGATCCTGAAATATACTTTTCCCGTGACCTTTACATAATTTTCCACGGGTCGGATGTCCTCTGTCCTGCATTCCGCGCTCCCCTGAATGATCCGCCTTACATCATCCTTCTGTTCAGGCACATTATAATCTTCATCCAGATAAAACTGGTCGAAGATACTCTTCCCCTCCTGCGTATAATGGATCGGTCTTTTGATCAGTTCCATAGCTCTCCTCCTGTCGATCTTTTCTCACATTCAGTCAAATAAAACATCCTTTTCAATCGCTTCCAGCTGTATGACCACATACGGAAACGTGGTGATCTCTTTTGTCTCCTCTCCCTTCTCAGGTCCCAGAAGGTTTGTGCGGATATACACAGCATCCTGTGTCTCGTATAATTCTTTCACCTCAACACTGTATCCCGATGTAGGCTGCGGCCCATACCCTTCTGCAATATAAAGCTTCCCCCGGTCTGCATATGTCAGCTTAAAGGGCGCAGTCTTATTCTCTTCGATCAGAGTCTTAAATTCTTCAGGGACAGCGTCCTTATCCAGCACTGTAAATTCCAGGTCTCGGATTTTCTCTGCCTTTTGTCTGCGCACGGCACAGCCCGGAAGCAGGCATACTGCCAGAAGAAGGAGAATGCCTCCTGTCAGAGTGAGGTGCCAGATCCGCCTTTTCCCCGCCAGGGGATCCCAAGTTTCTCCACTGTTCATCTCGCTTTCCCGTCCCCGCAGTATTCTCCCTATAATCATATGTTTTTCATTAAGGAAATATTCTATTGCCAGACACCCGCCGGTGCTTTCTTTCTGTACTCCCGGAAGTCCGCCGGAGCCGTTCCCGCGGCAGCGGCCCACTACTGCATAAGGCTTGTTTTTTCGGCACTGCCGCTGTATAATTGTTCTGGTATAATTTACATTATCATTATAAAAAATGGGGACAAGAATATGTTTCGTTTTATCTGTATCGTAATTTTTTTGATCCTGTATCTGATCCTGACCATCCCGGTTCTGATCGTTGAATGGATCATTGGAAAATTTAATCCGCACGCAAGGGATATAAGTTCCCTGCGTATCGTACAGTGGGG
>CALWFS010000266.1 GCA_944377705.1 uncultured Mediterraneibacter sp.
TTAGATTTTGACATAATAAATCCCCCTTAAGTAGATTTTGGTTATTTACCTTGTCTACTTAAGGGGGATCATATCAGATGTGGTTCTATCCTCCGGCGCCTTTCCTTGTATGCGGCTGCGGGGGAGCAGAAGTTGTCCGGGAGGGGAAGAGGGGGATGGTTTCTTGGGGGAGATATGGTATAATGATTGCACAAAGTGCAATCCGAAGCGACTGCATCGCTTCGTCCTGCTGCGCACAGATGAAAGGGTATTTACAGAGGAGGAGAGAGATGGACAATGCAAAGGAGCCCAGATCAAAGAGCAGATTCAGCTTTTTGAAGCTGTATATTACAAAAAAGTTATCACGATCATCGCGGCGGTTTTCATCATTGCCGCAGTGGTTTTGGGCGTGTCAAGGCATTTTATGACAGACAGCAAGACAACAAAGATCGGTTTTGAGGATATCGGCGAGCTTGCCACTCAGTCGGCGTACTGTACGGAGGTAAATGTGACGGAAGCGGCGCGGGAGCTGTTTGGCATCACGATCCCTTTTACGGAGAGCAAATACATATACAGCTATGATATTGTGATCAAGGCGGGCTTTGATTTTGAAGAGATCGAATGGAAGGAAAACGGGAACACGATCGAGGTCAGCCTGCCGGAAACGAAGATACTGAGCAGCGAGATCGACCTGGACTCCTTTAAGATCTATCATGAGGACGAGAGCATTTTCCGTGAGATTACAATGTCAGAGAATAATGAGGCGCTCAAGTCGATGAAAGAGAATGCGGAAAAAGACGCTGTGGCAAACGGACTGCTGGAAAATGCCCGCAGCAATGCAGAGACGATCCTCAACGGATTTTTCGGCAATGTATATGATCTGGATGAGTATGAGATCGTTTATAAAGATAAATGAATGGAGGGTAAGATTTTATGAAAAAGAAACTTTTGACAGTGCTGGCAATTGTGGCCGCCGTGATCGTGATATTTTATTTTTATCTGTTCCTGACAGCCTGAGCCTTAAATAAATTTAGACATGTGTGGAGCAGGCAGGTGACTGAATGGCGGGGAAAGCCTGAGAATGATGATCTTTCCGTCAGCTGATTATCAGCTGGCGGATTTTTTTATGCTGCACCGGTCACAATTCTGTGATAATCTGCCGCCTTTCTTTACCGGATGGCGGGGCGTGGTATAATGAGAATATCTTTGATGCCGGGAGGAAAGCATATGCAGACGATTTTGATCGTAGAAGACGACTGGGAGATGAATCAGGGGATCTCCTATGTCCTTAGAGAAGAAGGATACCGCACGGTTTCTGCCCATTCTATGGCTGAGGGCAGGGATGTGTATGAAGACAACGGAGCAGATCTTATCCTTCTGGATGTGAACCTGCCAGACGGGGATGGCTTTGAATTCTGCCGCTGGATCCGGGAGCGCTCCAAAGTGTCGGTGTTTTTCCTGACGGCAAGAGATCTGGAGGAGGACACACTGCTGGGATATGAATTGGGCGCAGAGGACTATGTGACAAAGCCATTCTCCATGAAGATCCTGCTCAGGAAGATCAGCGTCATCCTGAAGAGGAGCGGGGAAGAACAGGTGACTACGTTTGATGACGGATTCCTGAAGATCGACCTGATCCGGGCAAAGGCAGAGGTGAAGAGACAGGTGTGTTCTGTCACTCCCACGGAATTTCGGATACTGAAAGGGTTCCTCGCCCACAGAGGACAGCTCTTCACGTATGAAGTGCTGCTTGACAGGCTGTGGGACGGAGGAAATCAGTTTGTGGATAAGCATGCTCTGGCGGTGAATATAAACCGGCTGAGGGGAAAGATCGAGGGATAAGATTGATTGGAGGACTTATAGTAGTACAAGAACTATATATCAGTTCCATGATAGAAAACAGAAAGGCAGAAAACGATGAAACGAAAAGAGAGAGGAAGCTGCGAGTCGTGCGCTTTCTATGTGTATGACGATGAGTATGGAGCGTATCTGTGTGATATGAACATGGATGAAGACGATTATGTGCGGATCATGTCAGACCGGTATTACCAATGCCCCTATTATCGAAACGGGGACGAGTATGCGGTGGTCAGGAAGCAGATATAGATAAAAATATGCGAGAACAGGCAGTGAGTGTGGATGAAATTCATCAGGCCATTTCTCAGAACAGGCTGATACGTTTTCATTATTATGAGTGGACGCCTCAAAAGGAAATGTATCTGCGCAGGGACGGGAAAGCCTATGAAATCAGCCCGTGGGGACTGACATGGGATGACGGGAATTATTATATGGTCGGGTTATGACAGTGATGCGGAAATGATCAAACATTTTCGGGGGGGGGATAAGATGCTGGGGAAGGGCGTGGTGATCGAGAGCCCGGAGGATATGGGAGGGGAGTTCAGGGGATGGATGAGAGCGGTGATGAGTCGATATGAAAATGAGTGAGAAAGTTAAGGCGCAATGATAAGAAAGTCTGCAGAGACGCGGGCTCGTCTTGTCTTTTGTTATTGCCAATGGTAAAATAAAACATACACATAAATCAGTGAAATAGTATCAGGAAGAAGAACAGATTTTCCGGAAAGGAAAAGCGCATGGACAAAAGCAGGTTTCCTTGAGGCAGAAAAGATATTATTGAATGAGAAAAATACCTTATTCGAATCACTGGTAAATAAACTCACAGATTATCCCGAATTGAAAAATGTTTTGTACAAACTGCTTTTTACAGGGAAAGCAATCCCCTATAATCCATTGAATAAGTATATTGAAACCGCTGAAATGTTTGGATTTATAAAAAATGAAAATGGAAGCGCAGTAATTTCGAATCGAATTTTTGAGACAGTACTCTACAATCTTTTTATATCAGAAGAATATATGGACAGCAAGATATA
>CALWFS010000267.1 GCA_944377705.1 uncultured Mediterraneibacter sp.
TTTGGTATAATCAGAAGAATTCCTGCTGACACCATTATCTTTAAATGCCTTTGTTACTGGAATCGGCAAGCAATGCAAACTTACGTAAGTTTGCCTATTACAGAGGATTTCCCATCTCTGGAAAATCCTCTGTAATGCTTGTTGGTGATATCTCCCCAAACCCCAAGATCGCCACCTGCGGTGACGGCTGCGCGTTCCTTCGTAACGCTGAATACCCGAAGCAGAAAACAATTACTGCCGGTTCTTTTCCTCTTTCCTCTGTGTCTCCTGCCCGGCAGGAATATCCAGCAGATACTCTACATTTGCCCTGACATTATGCAGCTCTTTCATTTCCGCCCGAACCTGTTTATACTCTGCATATGCTTTTCTCTTCTTCTCTAACATTCCGGCATATTCTTCCCGAAGATTTTTGACAGAAGGCAGCTTTGTGATTGCCAGACTGTCAAAGTATTTCTTCGCCGCCTGATGCAGAAGGATATCTGCCTCATGCTCCGCCCGAAACCTCTTACTGTATCCAGCTTTTCGGTACTTAATATACGTCGCTCTTGTCTTCGCATATGTAATGATCTGTTTCTGCAATTCACTGTTCGATGTCATCTGTTCTTCAAGACCTTTGATCCGCTCTGTCAGATCATTAAATCGAGCTGTCACTTCCGACGTTTTTTCTTTCAGATCCTCATAGCTCATATCTCCATGCTCTTTCAGATACATAACTGCCTGGGAAAGCTGTTTTAAGTTAAATATCTTCGCCCACCGTTCATATCCCGGACCTTTCCCTAAACGGACCGCCGCCTCAATATCTAACAGTAATCCAATTTTTGCCCGCTGCCTATATGTTGAATTTCTCTGTGGGTTTACTATGCGAACACCGCTAATCCGCTCCTTTATCGCCTGTTCGGTATAGTCTCCTTTCAGAGTATTACAGCGGGTATATTTTTCCTGCCCCTGCACACGGAAACGCAGATTCTTCCTTTCCCGGTTGATCTCAACGCCTGCTGCCTCCATCTTCTCCAAAAACTCTTCAAAATCTTTCGGCTTTTCTTTCAGGACAGCATCAATAGTCTGCCGGATCTGCTCCTGAAAAGACAGCTGCTTTTTATTTCCCAGCCATGTGCCATAATGGTCTCGGCTCGGCTTAGGATCTTCTACAACAGACAAACCATGTTCGAGACAGAGTTTGTCATTCATACGCCGGATTGCCCACGTTGATCCCCAAAAGTTCCTGAACTTTCTGGTACAGTCAAGCGCTGTGGAATTGATAATGATATGATTATGGACGTGATGCTTATCTATATGCGTACAGACGATAAAGGCATGATTTCCTTTTGTCAGTTTCTGTGCAAGTTCTCGGCCGATGTGGTTTGCCTCTTCCGGTGTGACTTCTCCGGGTTTGAACGACTGACGGAGATGATAAGCAATCACATCATCCTCACCCCTGCTCCGGCCTGTTAAATTCGTATACTGTCTTTTAGACAGTAGGAACTCTGCATCCGCAATCCTGGTATCACACTCATATCCGTATATGAATTTCCCCCGATCCGTCTTCTGCGGATTTTTTACATAATCAACGATATCCGCTATCGCCGTGGAGATGTCCCCGCCTTTCCCTACATGGAGCGGCATCAGCCGTGTTGTTGCTATTTCAAACCACCTCCATCATATTTCTTGTATTTATCTTTCCGGCTCTTTTTGAACTTTCTTTTTATCCGCACACTCCTGCAGTCCATTGCTTTTATTAAGCTGATTTCTCACAGAAGGCTTCTGTTTCTGCAATTCCTGGTATTCTCTTCTGGCCTGTGTGAGAAACAGATCCATCAGCCCTGTATGGCTGCGGTCCACAATAAACTCTCTGTTTCTGTCTCTCCCGAAGCTGTCTTTGTCCTCAGAAACTGGATATGCTTTTGCCCACTCTTTGTTACTGTGGGAAATACGTCCATCCCATTCTTTCTGCCGGACTGTATTTGCAAGTACAAGAAATACCCTGTCATATCCGAACTGTTCCACTACCTGATGAACTGCTCCTGATCCAAGCCTGTTTGCTCTGTAATGATCAGCAATTGCCTGCTCAATCGCCTCCTTACAGTCTACATTCGCATTGTGCGAAAGACGGTACTGCTCTATCTCACCATGTTCCAGTGCATAGTCCACTGAATGGGGATATATTTCTATTGCATCTTTCAAATCATCACCGCTCCTTTCCATGATCTTTTTTCTCTGGTACTTTCTCTATCGGGCGCAGATCGTCAAACAAATATTTTGCTGTCCGCTTCATTCCGCCAAAAGTTTCTTCATCCGGCATCCATATCGTAACAACGACTGCATCCAAAACTTTCTTTCCTCTGCTCGTATGGCTGAACTCCTGCGTCCTTCCCCACCATCCGTCGCCTCCGGTCAGTACATCTTCACACTTGCCGTCAACTTCCAAAATGTAACACGCCGTATCTACACCCACTCCCTTTTCCTCAATCTTCTGCCCTTTATACATCCAATCACGCATATAAGTGCCCAAATGCTGTTCCGGCGCAAAATAAAGATTTATCGACAGCAAAGTATAAGCCGGATCTTTTTGATATGGTTCTTCTTTTAAAATCAGCCCGGCAGCAAAAGAAGACTCCGGGCTGTAATCAACTACAAGTTCCCGGAGTCGTTTTTGATCATGCTCATATTGTTCTAAATATAGTGGATCTCCGAACAAGATGTGTTTCGGGCATTTGATCCTGTATCTCTCTTCTCTCAACTGATCTATCCCTTCTTTCTTTTTTGGTAGAGTAGGTTAGAGGGCTTTGGCCCTCTTTCCCCTCATCAAACCGTGCATGAGGTTCTCCCTCACACGGCTTTC
>CALWFS010000268.1 GCA_944377705.1 uncultured Mediterraneibacter sp.
CGGTGACTTGGAGTAATCTGTTGGAAAGACTTAAAGGAATGGGGTGTGGCGTTAATTTCAAAGCGGATGCCTGAGCGTAAGCGAATCGTCCGCTTTGAAATTGTCTTTAGCCACATTCCATTCCTTTTACGTCTTTCCCAGATTACGGAACCGGAACCTGAGCCATATCCCCGCCCGCCGCGAATACGCCTTAAAATACCCCGCGGTTTTCGGGCCTTTTCAGACCGTGTGTCCTCACACACAAATCCAGATTGATCTCTTTAAGCGCCTCCTCCGCTGTGACCACTCTCTCTTTTGTGATACAGCTTCGAAGCACCGAGATTCCTTCTTCGTGTTCTTTGATCCCCGAGGTTGAGCCGCAGAGATCTTCTATTACCGTGCAGTCCACCAGATCATCATAAAAGTCAAACGCGCTGTGGAGTACGCAGCATCCTGTATTCACCCCTGCGAAATAAACTTTTTCCACATTGTTATCATGGAGATACTGCCTCATTTCTTCATTCCAGCAGCTATACTTGTCTTTGTCAAACACTCTTTCCATGATTGGGGTGAGAGTGGAAATGATCTCTGCCTCTTTTGTGCCTGCCATGCAGTCTTTCCATCCCTCAAACACATAGCACGCCGTATGCTCGTGATTGACATACCGGGTCCCGGCAGTGTGCACTCTGTTCTTAATCTTATCGTGAAAGTCCAATATCTTCCTGTCAAGTCCTGCTGTGTACTGATTTACAAATCCGTTCTGCATATCAATGATCAAAAAAAGTATATTTTTCATATAAATTCCTCCCGGCAGATATATTCACCTCAATCATTTTCATTTCTTTCATATCATCTGATAAATTGCTGTGATTATTCCCCATTATGTCAGAAATAAACTTCGATGTCCAGTCTCAGCCTTTTCTATTGTAAGCAGAAATAAATAAAGTTATAATCATCTGAAAGCCCTGTTTTTGCGGGATGTAAAAGAATTTTTACGTGAAATATCCGCTCTGTAAGCTTTTTTTGATAGACATCTCGGGCTGAAAATGGCATGATGCCCCTGAAAGGAGAACTGACAAATGAAAATCGGACAGAAACTGAAGGACGCTCGTATACGCTCTGGATTTACGCAGGAATATGCAGCAGAAAAAATCAATGTATCCAGGCAGACGATCTCAAACTGGGAAAACGAAAAATCCTACCCGGATATCATGAGCGTTATTGAGTTAAGCAGCCTCTATTCCGTAAGTCTTGACAATTTATTGAAAGGAGATCAGAAAATGATAGAACATTTAAAGGAAAATACGGATATTGTCAAAAGCAGCAAGAAACTGATCGCTGCGATCATATGCAACATCCTGCTGGCAAGCGTGCTGATCGCGCTCAGTTTTTTCATTCCTGAGAACAGATACTACCTTATCGGTGTGTTCTGCATGATTGTTATCAGTGCTTCTGCACTGCTGTATCAAATTATCAAAAGATTTTAAGGAGGTACTTTTATGGATCAGAAACTCATTTTAGCGGTAATCTGCGGCGCTGTTGCATTTGTGGGGGCTGCCACAGTATGCTATCACATCTTTCAGATGACAGTCATCGATGCCAGAGCGCGAGGTCTCAGGCATCCGAAATTCTGGGGATTATTTGCCATGAGCGGAAATAATTCAAACGGGCTCATCCTTTATTTGATCGGAAGGAGAAATTACCCGATCCAAAACATGAGCAGACAGGATCAGGAAAAGATCGCTAAATATAAAAAATGTGCGGGAGCAGGGATCATATTTTTGGCAGCGGGTTTCATCGGATTTTTAATCTGTATGTCAATCTGAACTCCGCGCAGAAGTGACAATCCGCCGGCGAGCGGTTATGTAAGGTGAACTAAGTCCGCCGGAGATGGGCTATACTGAAAGACACGTTTCTTTGCGTTCTTTGAGTTATCCCCATTTCCGGCGGATTCTGAAATATGCTGAAATGTATTCCGTTTTACTCTTTCAGGAGAATCGCAGTCTCGTACGGCTTCAGCACTTCACTTAACTGCCTGCCCGGATAATTATGGATCAGCATCCGCGCATCTTTCCACTCTTCAGGCAGAGGGCATTTGACCGGCTCACCGGTAAAGTTCGCGCACACAAGCATCCTGCTTTTTTCATCTGATCGGATATAGGCGAAAATCTGTTCATCATCAGGCATGACGAGGCTGAAATCACCATCCGCAAAAACAGGATATTCCTTTCTTAAGTGTACAAGTTTTTTATAAAATTGATACACAGAATCCGGATCCTCTTTCTCTGACTCTGCATTGATCTTTACATAGTTCGGATTCACGGCGATCCACGGAGTCCCTGTGGTGAAGCCGGCATTTCTTTCGCTGCTCCACTGCATGGGAGTGCGGGCATTGTCACGGCTTTTTGCATAGATCGAACGCATCACGTCATCCTGATCATATCCCGCCTCCAGTCTCTCATAATACATATTGGTCGTCTCCACATCCCGGTAGTCTGTGATATCTTTGAATCTTACATTCGTCATCCCCAGCTCTTCGCCCTGGTAGATATAAGGAGTGCCCTGCATCCCGTGGAGGACTGCTGCCAGCATCTTTGCGGACTCTGTGCGGTATTCGCCGTCATCTCCCCACCGGGAAACAATGCGGGGCAGATCATGGTTATCCCAGAACAGGCTGTTCCAGCCTCTATTGTGGAGCGCGTTCTGCCATTTTTCCAGACATTTTTTCAGCTTCACAAGGGAAAGCGGCGCAAGATCCCATTTTTCCTTTCCCTCCTGCTGATCCAGACCAATGTGCTCGAACTGAAATACCATGGAGAATTCGCTGCCGTCAGGATTGCTG
>CALWFS010000269.1 GCA_944377705.1 uncultured Mediterraneibacter sp.
ACTCTTATCATGCATGTCGGCCTGACACTGCGGTTTCCTGTCTATGAGCACAGTATAAACAGTAACCCACGGAAAGAAATTGTCGGAACTTCACGAACGATTGTTTCCTTCCCCCGCTCCCCCCTGTGCTATAATGTCCATAAAGCGGGGACAGCCTTCTGATGGCTCAGCCGTAACGCTTCCATGCATCTTCAATGCATCCCGCTTACAGATCCGCAGATCAGAATAGGAGGTATAAATATTAATGGGTGAGGTCAGATTTATGATTTCCGAAGCCGCGAAACAGGTAGATGTAGAATCCCATGTGCTCAGATACTGGGAGGAAGAGCTCGGCCTGAAGATCGGGCGCACGGAGATGGGCCATCGATATTATACCAATGACGACATCCAGCTTTTCCGCTGTATCAAGAAACTGAAAGATGAAGGAATGCTGTTAAAAGAGTTAAAGCCCCTGATTCCGGAGTTGAAAGAAACCCGGCTTAAGATAAAGTCCGGCGGGACTTCCAAGGAGGCGGCGGCTTCTGCCCCGGCTCCCGCTCCGGTCCCTGCCGCGCCGCAGGTCTCATCAGCAGACCCGGATCCGGCTGCCTCTCTGGCTTCGTCTCCGGTCTCAGCCCCTGAGTCTGGAGATGTCATGATCCCTCTGAAAAACGTGGAACAGATACGCGCCCTGGTTGGGGATGTTTTCCGGGAAGCGCTCAGCGAAAACAATACAGTATTAAAAAAAGACATCAGCAGTACCGTGACCGCTGATGTCGTACACGAAATGGATTTTCTTCTTCAGGCGAAAGAGCGCCAGCAGGAAGAGCACTTCCGCAGGCTGGATTCCCTGATCCGCCAGCAGCAGGCGACCCGGAAAGAGTCTGCCAAAGGCGGCGCCATTATGCGCTTGAGAAAGATCTTTACATAAACGCATCTACTGCTGCCGCAGTTCATTCCCAAAGCGTGTGTACTGCGGCATCCACGCAAGGCGCACGGTTCCGATGGGGCCGTTTCTCTGCTTTGCGATGATGATCTCCGCTATATTCTTATCCTCTGTATCCGGATTATAATAGTCATCCCTGTATATAAACATACATACGTCCGCATCCTGCTCAATAGCCCCGGACTCACGAAGGTCCGAGAGCATGGGACGCTTGTCTGTCCTCTGCTCCACCGCACGGCTGAGCTGGGACAGTGCGATGACAGGCACGTTCAGCTCTCTTGCAAGTCCTTTCAGGGAACGGGATATCTCCGAGATCTCCTGCTGGCGGCTTTCATTCTTCCTGCCGCCGCTTCCGCTCATGAGCTGGAGGTAGTCGATAATGATCAGGTCAAGCCCCTGTTCCAGCTTATATTTCCGGCATTTTGACCGCATCTCTGAGATGGAGATTCCCGAGGTATCGTCAATGATCATCCTGGAATTACCGATCGTCCCAGCTCCTTCGATCAGCTTCTCCCAGTCTGTATCCGTCAGGTTACCGGTCCTGAGCACCTGGGCATCTACATGGGATTCCAGGGAGAACAGACGGTTCACGAGCTGTTCTTTGGACATCTCAAGACTGAAGATCGCCACTGCCAGATTCTGCCGGAAAGCAACATGCTGGGCAATATTGAGCACAAACGCTGTCTTTCCCATGGAAGGACGCGCCGCGATCAGCACCAGGTCCGAGCGCTGGAGCCCGGACAGTTTATAGTCAAGATCAATAAATCCTGTGGGGATCCCGGTTACGGTCCCTTTTGTCTTTGACGCCTTTTCTATCACATCCAGGGCGTTGAGCACTACCTGGCGGATAGGCACATATTCCTGGGAATTTCCATGCTCCACTAGCTCAAACACCTGTTTCTCCGTCTGTTCCAGTATCTCATCCAGCGGACGGTTCTCCAGATAGCAGGTGTTGGCAGTCTCCTCATTGATTTTAATCAGCCTGCGAAGGATTGCTTTATCCTTTACGATCTCAGCGTAATATTTGATATTTGCAGATGTCTGCGTACCTGCAAGAAGCTCTCTGGCATATTCCATACTGCTGATCTCCGGCGGGACATCCTTTTCCTTCAGATGCTCCTGCAGCGTGATCAGGTCCACCGGACGCCCTTCTTTGAAAAGCTCCACAACAGCGTCAAACAGGATCCCGTACGCTGTCTGATAGAAATCCTCTCCCGTGAGCATCTCTGACGCCACCATCACAGCATCCTTATTCATGAGCATCGCCCCCAGCACTGCCTGCTCTGCCTCAATGCTGTGGGGCGGTATCCGTTTCATTGCCGCTTCTATATTGTCCATAAAGAATGTCTCCTTATGCTTCTTCTTTCACAACTACCTTCAGCTCTGCCGTCACTTCCGGATGAAGCTTGACAGACACAATATGCGTCCCGAGAGACTTGATCGCTTCTTTGAGCTGGATCTTTTTCTTATCCACGTCCAGGTTCATCTGCTCCTTCACTGCTGCCGCGATCTCCTTGCTGGACACAGAGCCGAATACCCTGCCGCCCTCACCGACCTTAATTGCAAGCTCTACCTTGCCCTCAGCGAGCTCTGCCGCTAATCTCTTAGCCGCATCCAGATTCTCCTGTGCCACTTTCTTCTCATTGTTTTTCTGGAGCTTTAAGTCATTCAGGTTTTTCCCTGTCGCCTCTACCCCCAATTTCTTCGGGAGGATAAAATTCCTCGCGTATCCGTCGTTTACATTTACAATCTCTCCCTTTTTTCCGAGAGATTTTACATCCTGTAATAAAATCACTTTCATATCTAAACATCTCCTTCCTCGATCATTTCGTCTATAGTCTCTTTCAGA
>CALWFS010000270.1 GCA_944377705.1 uncultured Mediterraneibacter sp.
ATCAGTTCTCCGAACAACGGAAAACCGTTGCCCGTGCGCAGACTTTTTACCGCCTGCGAACGAGTCGCACTCACCCAGAAATCATCCCCTGATTTACCTTCCCCTTTCGTATTGGCAATCAACACTGTCACCAGCTTTAAGATATCTTTTTCACAGTGAATGTACGCAAAAGGATTATAATGCATACTTTTCTTAAAATTGATCGTATTGAATACCTTGATCCGGAATGGTTCATAGATGATCTTGCCTTTTTTATCGCGGAGCGGTTTCCCGTCTTTTCCCGTCTTCGGCCTGCCTCTTTGAATCATTCTTCCACACTCTACTAAAACCGTTCCCTTTGGATCTGTCACCACATAGGAACTGTGGAGCTGCATCAGGTTCGGTTTTATGAAAAACCGAGTCTTGCCGCTGCCGGAACCACCAACCACAAGAACATTCTTGTTCCTGGCATAAGCCGGATTTTTTGGCCTGCCGGACATCATCAGCCCCTCCGTCTGTGTCAGGATAATATTATTCTCCGGCTTCGGATCCATAAAGGGCGCAATGTCCGATTTTGTTCCCCATCTGGCGCTCCCGTACTCTACGTTCTTCCGGTATTTTTTTGCATCTTTCCCCTTCAGATACACAGCAAGCCTCATAATCACCATGCCGCATACTCCCACCAGCCAATCAGATAAAGCTCCCGGCCATATACTTTGAAATGCCAGTGTAAATCCTTCCGCCATCCCTAAGACCTTCTGCGACATATCAGCTCCGGGAGCAAGACGCACAGCCTGTCCGACTTTTGCAAAAATAAAGAGAAACAACAGATAAGGCAGGTTCATAATCATCTGCCGCTTGAAAGCCTCTCTGTCTATTTTCATCGCTCCGGACCTCCATGCTCTTTGTTCTTTACACGATCACGTCCGAGAGTCTGCGCAAGTTCTTTAAACTTAGTGAGCTGTGCCAGCAGAGAAGGTCTTTTCGTCCGGGTAAGATTTTTCCGTGTATATTCCTTAAATGCCGCTGTCACGGCGTCTGCCTGATTTGCTTTGAAATAGACGGTCCATGACGGCGGTGTTGTGGCTGTATTCTTTTCAATATGATACCGGACCTGATATTTTCTGGCATACCGCTCAAAAGACCGGATCCTGCCCGGCACATCAATGGTATTTGTTCCGCCATCCCTTCCCGCCAGACGCTTCATACTGTTGCGTCCAATCGTTGGTGTCGTTCTTTGTTTCTCCATCTTCCGAAGCGCAGCTGCAATCGCTGATTTCAGAACACGTCCGGACAGCTTTGCCGTCTGAACTGTGATGGATACTGTTCTCTGTTCAATGTCTTCCTGCAACTATGTCCTCCTTCCTTCATATTCTCCTATCTTGCATCCCCGAGCGTCTGCTGCCTCGGCTTATGCTCAATGTTTTTAGATGCCTGATCAATCTGAATTTTTGCATGTTGAAGAAGTGTCTGAATGATCGATCGTGGCTGACTCCGCTCTTCCAGCTGATCCACCATATCTTTACAGTCGTCTGGGAGCTGTTCCGCAATCCCTTTCCTGACTTCATCCATGTCACCGATGAATCCCCAACAGCTCTCTTTCAGCTCACCTTTTTCATACAACTCATATCCGTAACACTCACCCCGGAGATACGCATCATATATTTCAACTTCATCCCGTAACGCTTTCTTTGTCATTTCCCTGATCTTTGGTGTCAGCTCTGTTCCGCCAAAGGCTTTGAGGGCGTCTTCTTTTGACACATAGATCCATCCCACCTGCGCACTATCCCAGGGATCATGAAAACTGACTGTCCTCATAGCCAACCCGCTATGATCCAGAAGATAAAGCGGCAGCATGATATATTTCTTTGTGATCACATTCAGTATGGTCTCTGCCACTGCCTGCTCATTCTGGTTTGGTCCGGTCATCTTCCGGCTCCAGATAGCATTTACCATCCATTCATACCGCTTCATACCCTTTTCATCATGCCCGACGGTATTCAGATACATTTCCCGCAAAAAATCATCATGATCTATATAATTATGATTGTCTCCCAATGCATAGCGGGGATGAAAACAGACCATTGTTCCAAGTGTCTCGTCCACTTCCCGCGGACTGATCATCACATCGTCCGGCTGTACTAGCAGAAGATAAGCGTCTTTCACTGCCATCAGCATCCCGTATCAGCTCCTTTCCGGCGTTCTCTTCTTCTGCACCGTTTCCTTTTTCTCTGTCTGGGCAGCCTGCTTTTTTGTTTTATCAAGCTGCTCTTTTACAGAAGGACTACGGTTATTTTCCTTCTCCTGACCGTCTCTCCCGAAAAAATCCGGCAGCTCCTTAAATCCAATACTGTCCACATACCACGCCCTTTCCTGACCGTATTCGTGGAAGACAACAATATCTGATACTGAAAGAGAATGACCTTTATAATCTGCCGGCTGATACAGGTTCAGATCTTCAAAGATCGTATGTAACGTATCTCCAGGTGTCAGCTCCGCTGAATAGACCATCTGATAATTTCCCCGTTCGACTGAAAGCCCCTTCTCCTGTAGCCAGCTAAAAGGCATGAAGCGGTACGGATCTGTGCTGTCAGAAAGATTAAGCTGATATATGGAATAGGTATTGATCCCGTATTTCTGTTCATAATCAGAAATCATTTTATGTAAGGGTTCGGCTTCTTCGGACATATATTCCTCCTGTACAGCCGTTGCCATACACATCCGTACCTTCCACGTCTTCCCGTCAAACAGATCCTGAGCAATCTGTTCTCTTTCTGCCTGCGGATCGCT
>CALWFS010000271.1 GCA_944377705.1 uncultured Mediterraneibacter sp.
TTGCGGTGCAGCATGTGATTTCTCTGCTCATGGCAGTGATTTATGCCATAATGCCGTCTGCCATGGACCAGTATACAGAGATGATTGATTCCTCAGGGATCACCCAGTATTCGCTCCTGTGGGCAGTGGCCACGCTGATCCTGCCTCCGATCGTGGAGGAGACCATTTTCCGTGGACTGATACTTCAGTATCTGGGAAGAGCGGGCGCCCGCTTTATCGTGGCGAATCTTATCCAGGCGGTCCTTTTCGGTATCTTCCATATGAATTTTGTGCAGGGGATCTATACGTTTCTTCTCGGGTTCCTGCTGGGCTGGCTCGCATACAGATATGACAGTATTCTGGTACCCGTGGCGCTGCATGCGATCTTCAACCTGTTCGGGACTGTGCTGGTAGATCTGGAAAGCAGATTCCTCCCGGATATTGTTCTGACGCTGATTATATTAGGCAGTGTGCCGCTGCTGGTCATCATGCTCCTTATGATCCACTTTGGAGTCGGTGAGAACAAAAAGAAAATCAGAGAGGTACAGCAATGAGATTTGTGATACAGGTAGTAAAGGAAGCGTCTGTAAAAGTGGAAGGAAAAACGATCGGACAGATTGAAAAGGGATATCTTGTCCTGATCGGGGTCTCCGACAGTGATACAGAGGCTGTCGCTGACAAGATGATAAGAAAGATGACCGGGCTTCGGATATTTTCCGATGAAAACGGAAAGACGAACCTGTCTCTCTCGGATGTGAAGGGAAGCCTTCTCCTTGTATCCCAGTTTACCCTTTATGCGAATTGTAAGAAGGGAAACCGCCCCAGTTTTATCGAGGCAGGAGCGCCGGATAAGGCAGAGGCGCTTTATGAGTACATTATCCGGGAATGCAGGAAATCTGTGCCAAATGTTCAGACAGGAGAATTTGGGGCAGAGATGGAGGTCAGCCTGGTCAATGACGGACCTTTCACCATTCTGCTGGACTCTGAGACATTATAGGCCGGTGGAGAGATACAGCAAAAGCCGCAGGATCATGATTGATCTCTTGCGGCTTTTCACTTCAAAAAAGCTGTCTAGGGGACTTGAACCCCCGGCCTCCGCCTTACCAAGGCGACGCGCTACCGACTGCGCCAAGACAGCCTGCTGTATGTTGTTTCATACGCAATGACTAATATACACCAGTCGGAACAGGATTGTCAAGAAAAAAATGCAATGATTTCTGTCATTTCATGTATCTCCGGGATGGCTGTGCTATACTGTATGAAACGCAGTGGTGATTCCCCGGACAGGCGGAGGAAAAAGCTATGAAAATAGGAATGGAGGAACTGGAAGATTTAAGAGACGGACTGGATCGGTTACTGGAGTTTATCAGAGGGATGGAGCACGGAGAGCTGCCGTACTTTTATCGGTATTTTCATACCATGAAATCAAATATCGAGATGTTTTTCTGCATCGGATGTGATGATATCGCAGATTTTTTTCCTGTGCTGGAACGGGATTGGAAGGCTTCCCATACGATGTTCATTGGCGTACAGGATTATGACCTGAGGAAGGAGCATCCTGAGGCTGACCCTATGCTCTGTCTGTATTTTGCGCGGCTGGTGGCTGAGGTGGGAAAGTATTTTGAGAGAGGAAAAGCGGAATTTGCGTAATAAGGCTTCTCCGGAGACCGATGCCGGATGCGGCAGAAGACGGCTCAGGTGTGGATATGGGACAGACAGGCGGAGGGAGCAGACCGGATTGTTCGGTGTGCTCCCTCCCGTATTGTTGATTTTAGTGCCTTTGCTATTGTTTGAGCTGCTTCTTTTTTCGACTGACCATAAAGACCATAAGCAGGAATGCTATGCCGATTACCATCCAGACGGAGAACACAGCTGTCCCCTGGGTGCTGAATTTGTCATAATAGCCCTTCAGATAGATGATGACAACGATCCAGGGAAGAACATAGGTCATATATCCGCGGATGAACTGCGGGAATTTCATACCGTTTCCGGAATTGGCTTCCCGGATGAAATTGTCCCATCCCCAGCCGTTTTTATGTGTACAGAACATCAGATAGATCACAGATCCGAGCGGCAGGATATTGTTGGAAACAAGGAAATCCTCCAGATCCATGATCGTGGAACCGCTGCCCAGGGGCTGGAGACCGGAAAGGACATTGAAGCCCAGGATGCAGGGGATGCTGAGTACGATGATGATCACAATATTGATACCCACGGATTTCCTACGGCTGAATCCGAACAGATCCATGCCGAAGGAGACGATATTTTCAAATACCCCTACGATCGTGGACAGGGCGGCGAAGAACAGGAACAGGAAGAACAGCGCTCCCCAGAACCGTCCGCCGGGCATCTGCGTAAAAATGTTGGGCAGGGTGATGAACACCAGACCGGGACCGGCTCCGGGCTCTACGCCAAAGGCAAAGCACGCAGGGAATACGATCAATCCGGCCGTGAGGGCGACAAAAGTATCCAGCAGCACGATGCTCAGGGATTCTCCCATGAGAGAACGGGATTTGTCCAGATAGCTTCCGAAGATCGCCATTCCGCCCATTCCGATGCTGAGCGTAAAGAAAGACTGGCTCATGGCGCCGAAGACCACATTTCCAAGCCCTGCTTCTTTTACGCGGTCAAAATTCGGTATAAGATAGAACTTAAGCCCTTCCGAGGCGCCTGTGAGAGTGATAGAGCGTACCGCCAGCACTACCATGATCGCCAGCAGGCAGAGCATGGTAGCCTTCATGATCTTTTCCACACCTTTCTGAAGACCGATGCTGCAGATCCAGAAGGAG
>CALWFS010000272.1 GCA_944377705.1 uncultured Mediterraneibacter sp.
CATCTAAAAGAAAGGCAGGAAGATGACAGTGGTTTTGTGGGATGCAAAAAGGATGTGAAGGAAATGGAAGTTCTCACCTTTCCAGAGAATTTCTATTTCCGGAATGTCTTTTGGGCATCCCACTCCGGTGCGCAGTACCGGACAATCATGTGCCGTATCCGGCACCTAAACAGACATATCTGCCTGTACTTTTTGTACATCCTGCCAATCTCTACCGTTCACCGCACTCTTTTCCACTACCAAGGAACAAAAATAGCAGTTAAAAACAATAACCGTTTTTTCCCCGGAAAATTGTCTCAACTGCTATGATCTTTTACTGCTATTATTCAATTGTCCATTCATCAAATTCTGTTAAACTTCCATCCAAACAGATCCACTTTTCAAAAGTGCTGAAGCTCTTCCAACTCCTTCTCCAGTTTCTCAATTCGATGGTGCTGGTACCAGATCACTCCTGGCAGACCTGCAGCCATAAGAAAGGCACAAACCAACACCTTCAAAGCATCCCATCTGGATTCTATTCCACTCATGGAAAATCCACACACAAGATTAACGAATAGGACATAAAAATATCCGCAAAATAAGGCTGTACAAAACATCCCTTTTAAAATTTTCCACATTTTAATTCCCATCTTTACACCTCCTCAAAATAAGTTTAGCGATTTTTTCGCTAAATATCAATAGTGAATATTTCGCTAAGATATTATGAATCCATGAGGTGAAAATAATGTATAGTAGAATCCGAAATCTAAGAGAGGATCGTGATCTCACGCAAAAACAAATGGGCGAGATCTTAAATTGCAGTCAGCGTATTTACAGTAATTATGAATGCGGCGATGTAGACATTCCCACACAAATCCTGATCAAACTGGCCAAATTTCATAAAACCAGCGTTGATTATCTGCTTGAACTGACAGATGACAAACGCCCCTACCCCCGTAAAAAGGATGGAAATCAATAGTTTCTGCCCGGATTCTCGTTCCGGGCAGTTTTTCCTACTCTTTCTTATTTTCAATTAAAAGCTGTCTGCAAAATCTAATGCCGCATCTGCATTTTCTTCCTGCTCCCTGTCCACCGAATCAAAAGCTAAACCAGCTTCTTCTTTTTCTTGCATAAACGGCTGTCCGACACCATTCATATACGGATGCAGCAACTCCATGAGATTTTTCGCAAGTAACATAGGAACCGATTCTTTTACCCCTTCTTTGATAGCGTTCTGCACCTGTCTCAGAAACGCATCTTCCTTTTCCCGAGTCTCCAGGTAAGGATCTTCTTCCTTCTCATATTCCCGACCAAAATAATCATTCACAGCAGCTACTACCGCCCGTGTATAGGATTTATACTTTTTCCTGTTCATGGTCTGTAAATACTCCCAAGCCTGACGGTCTGCTTCGTCCAGCAGATTCAGGCGGATATTTGTATTGATGATCTTCCGTTCTTTTCTCATGCTCATATCAGTCTGCCTCCGTTCTTCTGAATTTTTCTGACTGCCAGCATCTCATAACCTTTTGCCGCTGCACAAATATCATGGATAATGGTTACCCGGTTCCTGACATAATCTCCAAAGTTTTCGATCATACAGCCACCGCCCCCGACTACATACAGCCGCATTAATTCCGGATTATATTCGTGTTCCCTCAGTTTCCGAAAAATTTCTGCTGTATAATCTCTTGCAGCCGCTTTCATAACATCCAGATAATTTTCCCCGATATCTGCTGTTCCTTTTCGGATCACCTGTTCAATGACCAGATCGTCCACTACTGCTCCCATCCTCCTTAATAACTGTTCCCTGACAGCCAGCACACATTGATGTGTCCCGTATTTTTCAGTAAAACATTTCTTTTCTACCGGTCGTGAATTATTGATATACATGATATTCATTGTCCCATTTCCGATGTCCGCCAGCATATTGATTCCCTTAAATTCCTGCAGATGATATGCGACAGCTGCAAATCCCTGTGGAAAAATATCTGCCCCGATAAACTCTACATGATAAGCTTTTCCACGAAACACAAAATCCACCACTGCATTCTGAAGCAGATAATCACGGAACGTTTCTTTCTGACTGCTCACCCATGTCAGCGGAAGTCCGGCAGCCAGATGTACTTTCGCCTGATCCACCCCTTTACTTTCCAACTCACTGGCAACGGCCGCAAGTGTAAGGATGTAATAGTCCTCATCCTCCGTTTTTTCTGCCCGAAACTCTTTGTGTTCTTCTCCAATCTGGTAATACACTCCTTGGTAAACCAGAAGGTTATTCTGGAAGGTAGGCTCCTTTTCATATCTGGTTACACCTGCCTGAAAACATCTGCAGGCTGTTTTCATGTTTCCATATCCGTGATCCACACCAATCACTGTAATTATCTGATTTTCCTTATTTTTCATCATTCTCATATTATCTTTCTCCTTTATTTTTTTGAACCAAATTAATACTTACGCTCTTTGATAAGATAAATATTTTATTATCTCTTTCATTAATTCTTTAATATTAAGTTTCTTACATACTTAATAGTGTCCCATGATCCTGCACAGGTTTTTCCCACATAGACTTCTCCTATGGCCTGACATTCCCAGATGGGAATAACCCATGCAGGGATTTCCTATGGTCTGATGTATCCAGATTGTAAACCTATATGGCATATTTTCATATCTGCTCATTCATTTTCCTTCCCCGAAGGTACTTCACGGACAATATATTCCGTATCCCCATAACAGCCGTCACAATACCTGATCCTGTGTCTC
>CALWFS010000273.1 GCA_944377705.1 uncultured Mediterraneibacter sp.
CCTGCCATCTCCGCCCGGTGTGCCGCTTTGACGCCTACATTTTCATCCTCTGCCTGATACACTTTTCTGTGCGCATAAGCAACTGCTGTATTCGCTGCCGTCTTGAACGGACGCATAGGAAGAGCGCCCTTGACATGAGCGCTCTGGGATTTTACCTCTTTTTCAAATTTCAGCCGCTTTTTCCTTTTCCCGGTCTCCGGATCCGCCTCTGTATCCAGCCGAAGTTTTCTCCTCGCCGGAAGACGCGCCTCTGCCTTTTCCAGCTTCTGCTCTGTCCGCTCCGCCCTCTGCCGGGCTTTTGTCAATTTCTTCTCGGCACGATCCACCGGAAGTTCATCCGCCGTAAACTCCAGTTTGGAATTCCGCCTCGTCTCCTCCGAAACGGCTCCCGAACTGCTCTCTTTTGCATCCTCTGCCTGCGCTGCCTCCTGGAAGCGCTTCTGATACTGATTTCCATGCTGATCCAGTCTCCGGCTTTTTCCGTTTTTCCCGGAATGTACTGTCCTTTCCGGCTCTGTATGAGTCCTCTCTGGATCAAGAAAAGATCCGCTCCTGTCGTCTCTGCTGAACTGCTCATATCCAGGGCTTTCCTGATCGGTCATCTCCGAACTGCTGTATCTCTCCGGATTCTCCCGCTGAGAGAACTGCTGTACATCATGATCAGACTGCACAGCAGTTCCTCTGTAACATTCTTCTGTATTCCGATCCAATACAGCTTCTTCCTGACTGGATCTGGATTCATTCCCTGAGCGAAAATCTGCTCTCTGCTGCCGGTTCGTATTTCCATTCTGGTGACGTCCGTTCTCTCTTCCAGGCACCGGCACATCCCTGGGCCTGCGAAGATTAAAGTCCTGCTCCCTTTTTCCGGCGTCCATGCGTTCATCTCCATGTACATCCCGGACCGGCATACGGCTGTCTTTCTTTCCTCTCTCAAATTTTCTGTTACGCGGTATCCTTATCACCTCCCATGATATCCCGCTCTGGTTTTTCCTTTCTATCGCTCCGCACCGCTTCTTCCTCTCTCTGCCTTTGCCAACTGCGGAAGATATGCCTCCATATCCTTTACAGCCTGCTTCACCAGAGGATGATCCCGGAAGGCCGGAACAAGTTCGATCTGGTCCTTTGCAAGCCTGCCGCCATCATAAAGCGGATACTCAATACCGGAATAATCCGGCATATTTCTATCTTCCAGTACAAACCCGATCCCCGGTCCGGAAGAAGCATTTCTCCGGTAGATCTTTTTATATTCCCTGACCGCATCCGCAAGCGTCAGATTATCACGCAGCTCTCCATAGTGAATAAACTCCATACACTCTGCTGCATAGAACGTGATCTTTGCATCCCTGTCCTTTCCCATTTACGATGCCTCCTGCATCCCGCCGGATGAGCCTACCTCTTCGGGCCTTGTTGTAAGAACGGAATACAGCACAGTATCCCGGGGGAAATGATCCACAAATGGAATAATGACATTTCCGAAAAATAAAAGCCCTTCTCCGGGACCGGAATGTGTCACGTAGGAGAGCTGATGGGGAGAGATCCCCAGCTGCTTCGCAAGGATCTGCCGGTCTCCCTGAGCCTGATTGAGCATGTAAATAAAATCGGAGTTTTCAAAAATATTTTCAATCTCGCGGGAAGCCAGCAGGTCTTTCACGTTCTGCGTCAATCCTGACGGAATACCGCCCCATTTACGAAAGCGTTTCCAGATTTCCACACTGAAACTTCCTGTCGGACCTTTTAGCAGAAGATGGAATTCATCAATGTAGAACCAGGTTGTCTTATGTCTGGATCTGTTCTCTGTTACCCGGTTCCAGACAACATTCTGCATTATATTCAAACCAATCTTTTTCAATGCCTTCCCCAGTGACTTTAACTGGAAGCAGATAACCCGGTATCCGTCCATCTGTACGTTTGACTGGCGGTTAAATACATTCAGCGAACCATTGACATAGATTTCCATCGCAGTCGCAATATTTTGTGCTTCTGGCTCCGGCTGTTTCAAAAGAAGATCATACAAATCTCCCAGGATTGGCATATTTTCCGGTCTGGGATCCTGAAGGTAATCCCGGTACACAAGCCGGGTGCAGCGGTCTATCACAGTCCTGTCTATCGGAGAGAGCCCTTCTTTTCCGCCAATAATCAGATCACAAAGCGACAGCATAAAATCACTTTTCAATGTAATCGGATCTTCGTCTTCACTGTAGTCCAGGTTAATATCCATTGGATTAATATAATTCGTGGAATTCGGTGAAATATCGATAACTTTTGCCTGTTCGCCGAACTGTTCCACTAATGGTCCATATTCGTTTTCCGGATCAGCAATAATGATATCGTCATCCGTTGTCAGGAAAACATTCACAATCTCTCTCTTAGCACTGAATGATTTTCCACTCCCCGGCGTGCCGAGGAACAGCCCGTTCGGATTTTTCAGTGTTTTCCGGTTCGCCATGATCAGGTTATTACTTAAAGCGTTCAGACCATAATACATTGCCTCCCCTTCCTGGAACAATTCGCAGGTGGTAAACGGCACAAAAATAGCGGTACTGCTCGTTGTCAGCCCCCGCTCAATCTCAATCTGGTTTCTTCCCAAGGCAATCGAAGACATCAGCCCCTGCTCCTGCTGATAATCCAGCCGCTTTAAAGCACAGTTATATTTCTGCGCCACGCCGGATGCAGCAAAGATATCGTTAAATAACTTCTGCCGCTTCGGGGCGATATTTTCTAC
>CALWFS010000274.1 GCA_944377705.1 uncultured Mediterraneibacter sp.
AACTTTTTTCTTTTTGAAGATAAGCGCAGCCACCATAAGGATGCCAGCAGCTGTAAGTATTACGAGAAATACCGCAAAGGAAGTGTCCGAATCTCCCGAGCGGACAGCTCCAAGTCCAAGTTCCTCCGCCTCATTTTTAGTGTCGCCATTTTCATTCCCCGCCGGCCCTTCTGCCGTGATCGAATCGATCTTCAGGGAACCGTCTTCAGGGAACAGATCTTCATTTCCTTCAGATGCCGAAAGCTCTTTTACTGTAATATAAGCTTCCTTCGCAGGAATGGACTGCTTTGCGGTCAGGCGGAGACGGAATACCGCTTCCCCTTCCATGCTCCCTGCCCTGTTGATGAGGACAAACTGTCCGTTATCCGGATTGTAAAACATCCGCTCCCAGGAGTTTAATGTCTCAAAATCTTCTCCTGAAGCTTCCTCAAAAACATCCGAGTCAAATTCCAGCGTTCCTTTCAGCGCGTTCACTCCGTCTCTGATGTCCGTATATCCGTCAAGGGCAAATGTCAGCGTAATCTCCTGCCCCTTTCTCACGGCAGTATCTTCCGACTGGATTTCCATCCCCCGCACGCCTGCCGCTGTAACTTCAATGCTTCCCGATAAGAGTCCGCATATGGTAATAAACGCCGCAAGCAAGGCTCTTACTCTTCTCATAGTCTGATTCATTCCTTTCAAAAAAATTGTCGTTTTATGACCAGACTGATTGTACTTGTTTTACAAATCAGGAACAATATGAGATTACTGGAAATTAAAAAAGCAGCCGCGTTCCCGCACAGCTGCTTCAAACACTGATAATATCCATATTCGTTTTTTGGTTCAGCAGCAGAACAGCCGGTATCCCGCCACAAGAAAGATGATCGTAAGGATCACGCCCCAGATCAGGCTCGGAAGGAGCATCATGATGAACATCCCCAGCGCCATCCAGAATAACGCAAAACCGCATACCTTTTTCATGACATCACTTCCGAAAAGTCTGTTTCTTTATCTTATGCATTCTGCTCCCCGCTTATGACTGCATGATGGATTTCTCCTATGACTCCTCCTCGGAATCCAGGATATCCATCACATCTTTTTCCGTCATTTTGTCTTCTTTCTTTGTGGTGAAGCGGTCGACCACATCCGGCACCATATCAAGGATCTTTGTGATCGTATCCTGGTTCTTGATGTTTACAAGCCTTGTCTTTCCGCCCTGGATGACGATGACCGCGCTGGGGGACATCTTACCGCCGATCCCGCCCATGCCTTTTTCTTTCTTTTCACCGGAAAAGGCTCCTGCCCCGATCCCGAAAGACACATCGACAAGAGGGAGGATGATCGTATCGTTAATGTGGATCGCATCCCCTACCACTGTCTTGGATGATACGACTCCGTCCATGCCCCGGAACAGAGACTCCAGTGTTGTCTTAAAATCATTTTTTACGTCAGCCATTTCTTTTTCCTCCTCAAATAAGCCTGTCATATTTTGTGATAAACATTGATCCCGGATGTTGTTTAAAATTTAAATTTCTTAATATGCCTGTATGTTGTCCTCACGTTTTTATCCATCAGCAGACACAGCGCAAAAGATACAGCATGAAGAGCGCGGATTCTGCCCTTTACGAATATCCTGCCGCAAAATATCTTGTGTTCGAAATCCGGCAGGATCTCTGTATACTCTCCTATGAACGGATAGATCATGCTGATCAGGGCGAGCATATAGCCTGTCACAGCCGGATCTGTGAATCCAAATTCCGCATATACATCTGCCTGCCGGGGACGCAGCGTCTTCAGAAAGCGCCTCAGTTCGCGCACAGTCTTAAAAAATGCGCTTTTATGCACCTCGTTCTGGATAAATGCGGTCAGGCGTTCTTTTTTCTTTATTAATGACCTTATATTATCACAGATTTTCTCAAAAGTATATTTTATCTTTTCCCAAAATCTCTTGAATCTTTCATATAAAGACCACTTTTGCTTTTCTTCCTCCGGGCTTTCAGATTCTAACTCAGGTTTCTCTTCTGCCGCCCGAGATCCGGCCCGATTCTCCGACTGCTTTTCCGGTGCCTCTTCTGTGCGGGATTTCACCAGTTTCTCCGGTTTTTCGAAAGATTCCGAAACAGGCTCAATTTTATCTGCGTCATCTTTCCTTTCCATGCCGCTTCCGAACTTTTTCCATGCTGCCCTCATCCGCCAGGTAAACCTGCCGTCTTTATAATGCATGTCCCCGGATATCAGATGAAAAAGCCAGTAAAATTTCAGCCTTCCGCTCACGCTCTCCAGAGTATCTTTTCCCGACGCCTCCAGCCTGTATCCTGCAGGAGCAAGAAGGACAATGCTGATGATAAGGATTATGAGCCCCAGAATGCCCAGTATCAGTAATCCCAGTATTTTTAAGATAAGGAGAATGATATGTAACATCTATCGCCCCGCCTTTTCAAATTCTTGCTGCCGCTCCAGCACAAATCGCCGGATATCGGCTCCCCCTGTTTCCCGGTATACATGATCCGCGATCTCTTCTGTGATGGATAGCGCCTCATCATATCCCGCCGCGATCCCCACAACGAAAAGTCCGGTATTTTTATATACATGCTGTTTCAAAAGCATGCTTGAGAAAAACTCCAGGTGGTTCTGCTTCCCCTGTGAAAGAGCGATCACATACACCTGAGGCTGGAGTCTGTTCTGCCTCAGCTTTTTTATGATTTTTTCCTTTTTTTCCTGCCAGCATTCACTGAC
>CALWFS010000275.1 GCA_944377705.1 uncultured Mediterraneibacter sp.
GCCGCCGGGGACGCCGCCCCTTGCTCAGCATTTCCCTGCACGAAACCGGATCATCAGCGGTCTTGCAGAAGCTGTGCTTGTGATGGAGGCGGGGAGAAAAAGCGGCTCTCTTATCACAGTGGATATGGCTCTGGAGCAGGGACGGGATGTGTACGCGCTTCCGGGGCCGGTGAACAGTCCGCTAAGTGATGGCTGCAATCATCTGATCCATCAGGGAGCCGGTATCCTCCTGTCTCCGCAATCCCTTGCAGAAGAGTGGGGAGTGGGAGGAAAAGCCCTGTTGTCAGGCGGGAACATCCCAGGCGTAAAGGAGGATAAAAATGAAAAAGTGCTTGAAACAAAAGAAAAATTGGTGTATAGTTGTCTCGGCTTGTATCCCAAGGGCGTAGACCAGGTGGCGGCGGAAACAAATCTGGACATCAAGGCTGTCATGGAGCTGCTGGTTACTTTGGAATTGGAGGGATACATCAGAGAAATATCAAAAAATCAGTATATTATAGCCCGGTGTTGATGGAGGAGTTAGATTTATGGCACATTATCTTGTTATCGTAGAGTCTCCCGCAAAAGTAAAGACGATCAAAAAATTTCTGGGAAGCAGTTATACAGTTGCCGCGTCTCAGGGACACGTGCGTGATCTGCCGAAAAGTTCGCTGGGAATAGATATAGAGCATGATTATGAACCAAAATATATCACGATAAGAGGTAAGGGAGATATTCTCGCTGCATTAAGAAAGGAAGTAAAGAAGTCTGATAAAGTTTTTCTCGCAACCGACCCTGACCGGGAAGGAGAGGCGATCTCCTGGCATCTTGCAGCCGCGCTGAAGCTTGATAAGAAAAAGATGCGCCGGATCACATTCAATGAGATCACGAAGAATGCGGTCAAGGCTTCTTTAAAAGATCCGAGAGATATTGATATGAATCTGGTGGACGCTCAGCAGGCAAGGCGTGTCCTTGACCGTATAGTCGGGTATCGTATCAGTCCCCTGCTCTGGGCAAAGGTAAAGAGAGGTCTGAGCGCCGGACGTGTGCAGTCAGTTGCCCTGCGTCTGGTGGCGGACCGGGAGGATGAGATCAATGCATTCATCCCGGAAGAATATTGGACGCTGGATGCTGTGCTGAAAATCAAAGGGGAGAAGCGCCCTCTTACGGCAAAATTCTACGGTACGGATAAGAAGAAAATGACTATTCACTCAGAGGATGAGTTGAATAAGATCTTAAATCAGGTGGAGAACGAGGAGTTTAAGATTACGGACATCAAAACCAGCGAGCGTATCCGCAAGGCGCCGCTGCCGTTTACTACCAGTACGCTTCAGCAGGAGGCGGCAAAAGCGTTGAATTTCGGGACGCAGAAGACAATGCGCATTGCACAGCAGCTCTATGAAGGAATTGATATCAAAGGAAACGGAACGGTCGGTGTGATCACATACCTGCGTACAGATTCTACCAGGATCGCGGAGGAAGCAGATGCCTCTGCGAGGGAATACATCTCTTCTGTATATGGAAAAGAATATGCAGCGGCAGGGCTGGAGGCAAAGAGTGACGGCAAGAAGATCCAGGACGCCCACGAAGCCATCCGCCCGACGGATATCAGCAGGACGCCGGCTTCTCTGAAGGAGTCCCTGACACGGGATCAGTTCCGCCTTTATCAGCTTATCTGGAAAAGATTTGCTGCGAGCCGTATGACGCCGGCACGCTATGAATCTACCTCCGTAAAGATCGGTGCAGGTGAATACTGCTTTACAGTGGCAGCGTCCAAGCTCGTGTTTGAAGGCTTCCGTTCTGTATATACTGAAGCTGATGAAGAGAAGGAAGAGAGCAATGTGCTTGTAGGAGGGCTGAGCATGGATTCGGTTCTCACAAGAGAGAGTCTTGATCCAAAACAGCACTTCACACAGCCTCCGGCGCATTATACGGAGGCGAGTCTTGTAAAGACCATGGAAGAGCTGGGAATCGGGCGGCCCAGCACGTACGCGCCCACGATTTCCATCATCCTGGGACGACGCTATGTGACAAAAGAGGCAAAGAATCTATATATCACCGAGATCGGCGAGGTCGTCAACAATATAATGAAACAGTCTTTCCCGAGTATTGTGGATGTGAACTTTACAGCCAACATGGAAGGGCTTCTCGATATGGTCGAGGAGGGCAAGGTCGAGTGGAAGGAAATCATCCGTAATTTCTATCCGGACCTGGATGAAGCGGTAAAGAAGGCTGAGAAAGAGCTGGAGAGCGTAAAGATCGAGGACGAGGTGACGGATGTTATCTGTGAGGAATGCGGCAGGAACATGGTTATTAAATACGGTCCTCACGGAAAATTCCTTGCCTGCCCCGGCTTCCCGGAATGCAGGAATACAAAGCCCTATCTGGAGAAGATCGGCGTACCCTGCCCGGTCTGTGGGAAGGATGTGGTCGTCCGCAAGACGAAGAAGGGCAGGAGATATTACGGATGCGAGGATAATCCGCAGTGTGAATTTATGTCCTGGCAGAAGCCGTCCACGAAAAAATGCCCGGAATGCGGCGGATATATGGTGGAAAAAGGAAATAAGCTTGTCTGTGCTGATGAAAAATGCGGGTATGTGACAAGCATTGAGCGGAAAAAACAGTAAAATGGCATCAGAATTGTAGGTTTGTCAAACATATGTTACACCATGCTGAATAAATTCCTTCAAGACAGTCTGTGGGGATTTCCAGCCCAG
>CALWFS010000276.1 GCA_944377705.1 uncultured Mediterraneibacter sp.
GCCGCCCGGTTTCCGTGCTTTGCCACCTTCATCCCGCCTGCCGCCGCGACAAGGGCCGAGGTGGTAGAGATATTGAAGCTGTGGGCATTGTCCCCGCCAGTCCCCACGATCTCGAACACATCCATTCCGGTCTCCACCTTTACCGCGTGGGCGCGCATGGCTGCCGCGCATCCTGATATCTCATCCGTAGTCTCTGCTCTGGCGCTCTTTGTTGAGAGGGCGGAAAGGAAGGCCGCATTCTGTGTGGGCGTGGTTTCCCCGCTCATGATCTCATTCATCACAGTATACGCTTCATCATAGGTCAGGTCTTCTTTATTTACGATTTTTACGATTGCTTCTTTGATCATGGCTCATATCTCCTTTATTTTATGAAATTTTTCAGCATCTGTCCGCCATCCGGCGTCATGATGGATTCCGGGTGGAACTGAACGCCGTAGATCGGATATTTTCTGTGCTGCACCGCCATCACCTCACCGTCATCCGTAACGGCTGTGACCTTCAGTTCCTCTGGGATGGTGGACGCGTCCGCCGCAAGAGAATGATATCTGGCAACAGGGGCTGTATCCGGAATCTCCTGGAACAGAGGGCAGGTCCTGTCGAATTTTACATTTGACTGTCTCCCATGCATCAGTTCTCTTGCATAGGTGATATCCGCGCCAAAGGCCGCGCACACAGCCTGATGCCCCAGGCAGACGCCCAGAAGGGGGATTTCCTTCCCCAGCTCCTTTACCGCCTCAATGATGATCCCCGCATCCTCCGGTCTGCCCGGCCCGGGGGAAAGGATGATGCGGTCCGGATGCATGCCGCGGATCTCCTCCACTGTCATCTCGTCGTTTCGTATAACCCTGATGTCAGGATCGATCTCCCCGATCATCTGGTACAGATTGTAGGAAAAGCTGTCATAATTGTCGATCAATACTATCACAGATCCACCTCCTCTGCTGATCTCAGCGCATCCATCACAGCGCCCGCCTTATTGATGCACTCCTGGTATTCCTTCTCCGGCACGGAATCAGCCACGATCCCGGCTCCGCTGCGCACGAATACCCTGCCGTTTTTCTTATAGGCAATGCGGATGGCGATACAGGTATCCATATTCCCGGTAAGGTCAATGTAGCCGATGGCGCCTCCGTAGATGCCTCTCTTATTATTTTCCAGTTCACCGATGAGCTGGCATGCCCGGATCTTTGGCGCTCCGGAAAGTGTTCCCGCCGGGAGGACTGCCTCGATGGCGTCCAGCGCGTCGCGGCCGTCCCGGATCTCTCCACGCACCGTAGAACCGATGTGCATCACATGGGAAAACCGCTCGATGGAATGGAATTTCTCCACCTGAACTGTGCCGAACCGGCTGATCTTCCCCAGATCATTCCGCCCCAGGTCCACCAGCATGTTGTGCTCGGCAAGCTCTTTCTGATCCGCCAGAAGTTCCTCCTCCAATGCCTGGTCCTCCTCGTCCGTCTTTCCTCTGGGCCTTGTGCCGGCGAGCGGGAACGTATGGAGCACGCCGTCCTCCAACTTTACCAGCGTCTCCGGGGATGCGCCCGCCACCTCCACATCCGTGCCCGAGAAATAGAACATGTACGGTGACGGATTGATCGTCCTGAGCACCCGGTAGGTGTTTAGGAGGCTTCCCTCAAAAGGGGCTGCCAGCCGGTTGGAAAGCACGATCTGAAAAATATCTCCCTCCCGGATGTATTTCTTCGCCTTCTCCACCATGGAACAGAACTCCTGCCGCTCAAACAGAGGAGTGATCTTCCCTGTAAGGCGCCCGCCCGGCTCTTCCTTTTTCTCCCCGGCACGCAGAAGGGTACGCATCTGTTTCAATTCCATGGCCGCCCTGTTGTATTCTGTTTCAAGCGTTTCTGCCTTCCCATCCCCGAGGAGCATATTTGCGATCAGGATGATCTTCTGGCGGAAATGGTCAAATGCGATCACCTTGTCAAAGAGCATCAGATCCACGTCCTTGAACGCCTCCGTATCCTCCGCTGCTGTCCGCACGGCACGCTCGCTGTATCCGAGATAGTCGTAGGAGAAATAGCCTACCATCCCTCCGGTAAAGGATGGAAGATAGTCAAAGCGGGGACTTTTGTGGTCCGCAAGGATCTGCCGTAGATACCCGGACGGATCGTCTGTCCTGAACCGGACTCCCCCGGCGCTCATCTCGCCGTTCATGCAGGTGATCTCCATCTTCGGGTCATATCCCAGAAATGTGTACCTTCCCCACTTTTCGTCCGCCTGCGCCGACTCCAGCATATAGCAGTGAGTGGATACATTCTTTAAGATCTTCATTGCCTCAATGGGTGTACAGATATCCGAGAGGATCTCACAGCTCACAGGAACTGCCTTGTATTCCCCTGTCTGCGCGATCTTTCTGACGTCTTCTAAATTAGGTGAAATCTTCATTGCTTCTGCCTCCTTTTCTGCGTCCGCCCTATGCCGGCAGATCACTGCCCTGCCCTTTGCGAGCCAGCTCGCACGGTCAGGGCAGTGATCTGCCGGCACATGGCTTACTTGTGAAACAAAAAACGCCCCTGACAGATTTTTATTTCTGTCAAGGGCGAATCATACATGATAACTATAATCCGCGGTGCCACCTCGAATTCACAGGAAGTCCCTGTGCGCTTAGCAGGATACCATCATATCCCCGGCAACTAACGTATGCCTCCACGTCGCAGAATACTCTGCGGG
>CALWFS010000277.1 GCA_944377705.1 uncultured Mediterraneibacter sp.
CGTGTTTATTCGATTTTTTCTAAAAAACATGCAGGATACCTCGTCATCCCGTCTTATTTTTACTATATGTATCCACCTGTGTGAATAGAACAATCGCACATCTACAGGCGTTATCCGGCTTAACCCCAGCCTGACAGCAAATATTCGAGGTCTGCTGTCCAAGATCAGATATCCAGCTTAAGCTGAGCCTCATCCTCAGCCTCCTCCTTGAAATGTTCGATCTGCTCCTGATCCAGCACGGGAAGATCGTCGAGGGAATGCACACTGAAACGTCTTAAAAATTCTTCCGTTGTCCCAAAGAGCAGAGGACGTCCAGGCGCGTCCAGGCGTCCGGTTTCCTCCACAAGCCCATATTCCACCAGCTTATTTACCGCATGATCAGATTTCACTCCACGGATCTTCTCGATCTCCAGCTTAGTCACCGGCTGCCTGTAGGCAATGATCGACAAGGTCTCAAGCAGGACATCCGTGAGCACATATCGTTTCGGCTGCTTTGCCACACGGATAAGGTATTCATACATCTCCTTTTTTGTGCATAGCTGGTAGGCATCATCCAGCTCTATGATCCGAATGCCGCGGTCCTGCGCAGCATATTTATCCATCATACTGTGGATCAGCTTTTTCGTCGTCTCCTCGTCGTGTCCGATTGCTGACGCCAGCTTTTCAAGCTCCACGGAATCTCCCATTGTAAAAAGGATCGCCTCAATGGCGCTCTGCAGCTTCTCAATCTCCATCTGTATCCCCTGTCCTTTCAATCATGATCTCACCGCAGGTGTCCTCCTGCTTTACCCGTATCTCCCCCTGCTTCATCATCTCAAGGATCGCAAGGAAAGTAACAACTACATGCATTCTGCTGTGCTGTTTTTCCAAAAGCTGACGGAAACTGAATCTTTTGTGTCCCTTCAGGTATCCGTGGATATAGGTGAATTTGTCCGAGAGGGTAACTTCTTCCTTCTCAATCTTCCCAAATTTACTCCTTACCGGATCGATCTTTTCCACCTGTCTTTTCATCACATCCTGGAAGATCTCATTAAGACGTGCCAGGGTAAGGTCTCCCAGAAGTCGGTCAAGATCCACAGGCTCTACGTATTCCTGCACCTCTTCGGGAATCGTAGGCCTTTTATACAGAACATAGTCCGAATCCATCTGCCGATCTTTCAGCTCATTTGCCATATACTTGTACATCTTATACTGAAGGAGCTGTTCTACCAGTTCCTGGCGCGGATCCTCTTCCTCCCCCTCTTCTGTGGCCTCTTTCGGAAGCAGCATCCGGCACTTAATATCCAGAAGCGTGGCTGCCATGACCAGGAACTCGCTCATGACATTCAAATCCTCCCGCTGCATGTTCCGAATATATTCCATATATTGATTCGTAATCTCAACGATCGGGATGTCATAGATATCTATTTTGTTTTTATCAATCAGATGAAGCAGAAGATCCAGAGGACCTTCAAACACTTCCAATTTTACCGGTATTCCCATGCGCTCTCTCCGAATAATATTTTTAAAATATACCAATATTACATTATAAGGGAATCCCTAAGGTTTTACAATCCTTTTTTCCTTCTGCATCACGCTTCCCCGACGACATTACTTCCCGCCAAGACGAATCGAGATCAGCTCCGGTGTATTAAAGAGGCGGATATTCAAAGTGTGTGTGCCAAGCCCCCTGCTCACGATCACGGTCTGGCTGTCCTCCTGTGTCATTTCTCCCGAATATTTTGGGAAAAGAAAGCCCTGCGGAGTAACAATTCCCCCGACTCCCGGCACGCGGATAAGTCCTCCGTGCAGATGACCGGAGAGCACCATATCAGCTCCCCATTCCAGATAGGCATCCATATAAGCAGGATTGTGCGCCAGAAGAATTGTATAGGCATCCGCTGACGCTGAAAATCCAAAATGCTTCTCTATGGTACTGGCCGTGATCTCATCTTTTCTGAATTTTTTATACGACGGTGAAGGAAGTTCCAGGCCGCATATGTACAAACCTGTAATCCCAAGCTCCACAAGAATCTTCGTATCCTCCAGGAAATGTACGCCGCTTGTTTCCAGAGATTTCTTGTAAACTTCATATGCATCTCCATATGTCTCAGTGTCTTCCTTCATCCTCTGCTCGTGGTTGCCGTTTGTATAGACTGTGGGGCAGATCTTTGGAAGCTGCTCTACAAACCTCTGAGATATTTCATATGACTCGCCCGCTTTTCCCACAAGCATATCCCCGCCGATCAGAATCAAATCCGGCTTTTCATCCCTTATACTTTGGAGCAGCCTCTCATTTCCATTTCCGTAAGTGCAGTTATGCAAGTCACTGAGAAAAAGAATCTTCAATTCTCTATTGATCCCTGCCAGCTTTTCCGAGGACACATCATAGCGTGTTACTCGAAAATGATGCGTCTCTCTGTATATCTCTGCCGCTGTGGCAGCGATCAAAAGCAGGATAAAGAGCACCGTTCCTGCTACTACATAACCCATATGTTTTCCTCCATTGAAGGGAACCACCTGGTATAACAGGCAGTTCCCAGATTTGCTCATTCATTATAGCCCAGAAGAACGCATGAGGACAAGTATGTTTTTTGCACCAGCCTTTTACAGAGAGAGCATGGCGAGCACTTTTTTTAAATAATCCAGAAAGCCTGCTTTCTCTACATCTTCCCCAGCAGTCAGATCTATTCTTCCTATCTCTTTT
>CALWFS010000278.1 GCA_944377705.1 uncultured Mediterraneibacter sp.
AGTCTCCCGGCAAGCTGCTGCCCGATCTCGCGTCCGCCGCTTCCGAACTGCCGTCCAATAGTAATAATCTTATTTCCTGACATATCCATCTCTCCTCTCTGCATCTGGCATCTGCATATTCGCTCCTGTCCCCGGCACGCTGTATTATGCGTGTTATTCTTAACCTATCTTTATTATAACGCTCTTTGCTCTCTCATACAACGCCGGAAGCAGTGTTTTTCGTACTGTTTTCATCCATTTTCACGCCGCCTGTATTTTTTCATACATTAAATAATATACAGCACAGATGGAAGTGAATCCTATGGAACCAATCCTGAAACTGACCAATGTCAGTTATTCCTATCATACAGTGGACGGGGAGACAAAGGCTCTGTCCGATATTTCTTTCTCACTCACCTCCGGAGAATTTACAGCAGTAGTAGGCCCCTCCGGCTGCGGCAAATCCACGCTCCTTTCCCTCATAGCCGGGCTCATGCAGCCCGAAGCCGGGAGCATGACTCTTGGCGGGATGCCCCTGACAGAGAATTCTTCTAAAATCGGCTACATGCTTCAGCATGACCACCTTTTTGAATGGCGCACTGTATACCGCAATGTTGTCCTGGGCGCTGAGATCCGCGGAAAAGTGACCCCTGAGATCCGCGCGCGCGCCGAGCAGCTTCTGGAACAGTACGGACTGGAACGATTCGCCCGGTCCAGACCTTCCGAACTATCCGGCGGCATGCGCCAGAGAGCGGCTCTGATCCGCACTCTCCTGCTTGATCCTGAGCTTCTGCTTCTTGACGAGCCGTTTTCCGCACTGGATTATCAGACGCGTCTCACAGTAAGCGATGATATCGGGCAGATCATCCGCCGTTCCGGAAAGACAGCGCTGCTTGTCACCCACGATCTCTCCGAAGCCGTCAGCCTCTCAGACCGGGTCATCATCCTGTCAAAACGGCCGGCATCTATCGTGCGCATCGTTCCTATCGAATTCTCCCTGGAGAAAGACACACCGCTGAACCGGAGGAACGCGCCGGAATTTAAGACTTATTTTAACGAGATATGGAAGGAGCTGAATCGCAATGAATAAAATCTCACATGGTCAGAAATTGTTTCTCTCCCGCCTGCGCCGCCACCGCCTGATCGTGCGCTTTGCGCGGGTATTGATTCTGGTGCTCTTCCTTGTGCTGTGGGAGGTTTGTGCGGACACAGGGATCATTGATTCATTTATCTTCAGCAGTCCTTCGAAGATCGCTCTGTGTTTCTGGGAAATGGTAACAGACCGCTCCATCTTCCTGCACATCGGCATCACCCTGTATGAGACCATTGTAAGCTTTCTGCTTGTTACATTGTTCAGCATCCTTATCGCTGTCCTCCTCTGGTGCAGCCGGAAGCTCTCTGAGATACTTGAACCCTATCTGGTGGTTCTGAACAGCCTGCCGAAATCCGCCCTCGCGCCGCTGCTCATCGTGTGGCTGGGCGCCACCCCCACGACCATCATCGTCGCCGGCATGTCCGTGGCAATCTTCGGCAGTATCATGAACCTGTACACCAGTTTCACCACGGTTGACCGGGAAAAGATCAAGCTCATCTATACCCTGCACGGAACAAGGCGGCACGCCCTTTTTAAGGTAGTTCTTCCCAGCTCCGTACCTGCTGTGATCAGCAATATGAAGGTCAATATCGGGCTGTGCCTGGTGGGAGTCGTGATCGGGGAATTTCTCGCTGCCAGGAACGGACTGGGATATCTGATCATCTATTCCAGTCAGGTGTTTAAGATGGATTGGCTGATTATGTCCATCGTTCTTTTGTGCATTATGGCAATGGCGCTGTATGCGGTGATCGGGGTGGTGGAAAAACTGTATGAAAAGCGGTTCTGAACACGCGAAAATCCCGGTTCTTTCATTTCACTATGAAAGAGCCGGGATCCTGGCTGCACGTTTATCTGATTATTCCTCTATCTCCCCCAGCATCCTCAACGGTTCTTTCCTGAGCACTCTGCCCATATACCCTGCTGAGATCACCGCTGACGCTGCCAGCAGCACGCCTCCCGTAACACAGGACAGCACCGCTCCCGGCGGTTTCCCTGTTTTTTCGGGCTTTGTGTTTGCGATCACATTGTCACTGTATGTTCGGTCAAACTCCAGGGTATCAGCTGCTTCCTCAGCCGCTTTTGCTGAAGCCAGCCACCCTGCCGCGCTTCCTGCAATGCATCCCGCTGTGCTTAAGACAAGCATTCCTGCCAATATAGAAACCGCGCACTGCCGTTTCGTTCGTCCCATCAGCCTTTCCACTGCGATCCGCTCTTTCTGCCCGGTTATGAACAGGCTTGAGAAAAAGCATAAGATCAAGACTGCCATCACGCCCCCGCTGAGGAGAAAGATCGCTGACATGAGCTGCCGGTTCTCCAGACTGTCCTTAAGCTGAGTGTACCCCATATCATAAAAGCGGATCTCCAGGTCATCGATACCGAGCGCGTCCCACTTTTCCCGGAATTCTTGCACTGTCCCATTTGGTATCTGAAAGGACGTATTGGCTCCCTGCATGGGCGCTGCCCCTGCGATATTATCTTCCCAGCAGTTTTCCGGGACCGCGTTCCACGGGATGACCACCTCATTCTCTCCTGCGGTATAACTCCCCGCCCCCTTATCTTCCGCAGT
>CALWFS010000279.1 GCA_944377705.1 uncultured Mediterraneibacter sp.
GTTGAGGTGGCGACTCACACAGAAGGATACAGATATGTGCTCGGAAGCGTGTTAAATCAGGTGCTTCTGCATCAATCGGTCATTGGCGTAGAGACAAAGATCGCAATGGATAGATATGGAATAAAGCCGGATATTATTATCGGATGTGCCGGCGGAGGATCCAACCTCGGCGGTCTGATCTCCCCGTTCATGGGCGAACAGCTCCGCGGAGAGGCGGACTATGAGTTTATCGCTGTAGAGCCGGCATCCTGTCCGAGTCTTACAAGAGGCGTGTATGCCTATGATTTTTGTGATACTGGTATGGTATGCCCACTGGCGAAGATGTATACTTTGGGAAGCGGCTTTATCCCGTCTGCAAATCACGCGGGAGGACTTCGATACCACGGCATGAGTTCCGTTCTGTCACAGCTTTACCATGACGGATACATGAAGGCGCGTGCAGTCGAGCAGTCGTCAGTATTTGAGGCGGCAGAAAAGTTTGCCCGCGTGGAAGGTATCCTTCCGGCTCCGGAGAGCAGCCATGCGATCAAAGTGGCGATCGATGAGGCGATGAAGTGCAAGGAAACAGGAGAAGAGAAGACAATCCTCTTTGGACTTACAGGAACCGGATATTTCGATATGTATGCATATGAGAAATTCCACAATGGAGAAATGACAGACTATATCCCGACGGATGAGGACCTCAAAGCAGGATTTGACGGAATCCCGAGATTCCCGGGAAATATGGAATAAAATCGAAATGATGTAAATAAGGCCAGGGCGTTTTGAGGAGCGGTTATTCGGTTGAGATGCCCTGGTCTTTTCTGCCTTCTTTCCCGTGAATATTCAAAAATTTTGATAAATATTCGAACTTCTTTTTTTTGAAAAATAATAGTTGACTTTTTGTACCTGAAATAGTATTATATCACTTGTGGTCAGCACCGAGTGGCAAAGATCACAGCCAATATGGAATGCGGAAGTGTCGGAACTGGCAGACGAGCAAGACTAAGGATCTTGTGATAGCAATATCGTGTGGGTTCAAGTCCCATCTTCCGCAGTAGATAAAAAGCCTTGAATTTCAAGGCTTTTTTTATTCCTTCTCATCCGGGATGATCAGGTCAGACCGTCCGGTCAGCTCATCAAGTGATATTTCGAAATAGTCGGCGATCTTGATGAGCGCAAGAACATCCGGCAGAGTGACACCGCGTTCGTAAGCGGACAGAGTCTGTCTGCCGATATTGAGCTCCATGGCGAGCGACGCCTGTTTCATTTCCTTCTGCCTGCGCAGCCTTTTGATGTTTTTACCGATCACATTTTTCATATAACAAGCTTTCTGCCTGTCCGACACCAATTCTATTTTAGCATGCAATCTGCCTGTACATGACAGATACTTATAATATGAGTACAGGTATACATAAAAATATAGTGCTGTGACGGATTTTCTCCACAAATAGACGCGTTTATCTATCATGTTGTATTTTTGGCTCAAAAAATGATATCCTAAATACGAGTGCCACAATACATTGCATTTGGATTACACATCCGTCTCTTTAAGATACAATAAATAAATAAAATACTAAAGGGTGTGAAGTGTTTTGGAGAACCGTGTAAGGGAGCTGAGGTGCGAGAAAGGACTCAGGCAGGAAGATCTTGCCGGGAAGATCAATGTTTCCCAGCAGACGATCAGCCGGATAGAAAACGGAAATAATTCAATACCGGCTGATATCCTTATTCATCTGTCGAAATACTTTCGGGTATCCACTGATTACATATTAAAATTGTCTGATACAAGAGTGACGCAGGAATGCCGCATGGAAGTGGAGCGGAAAATCGAAAAGGGGAAGGAGTTTTTTCTTGCTTTTGAAAAGCTGAGCAGGACGAATCAGGAACTGATTGGCTGCCTGATGAGACAGCTGGGAGATAGGCAGAAATAAAATAACTGGTGAAAGAAATAAAAAGGTGAAAAAGAAAGAATCTTCATAGGATTTTTTCTTTTTTTTATATAATGTATGGTATAATTACAATAATTTAGATGAAGACGTCAATAATATCAGAATAAGAGAGGTGGAGGAAAAACTATGTTAGAAAAAGTTGATCTCACGAAAAAATTATCAAAAGAAGAATATAAAGAGAAAATGCCTCAGCTTGAAGCCAGGCTGGGAAGACTGCAGAGAGAGTGCAAGGCACTTGGAATCCCTATTATGATCGTTTTCGAGGGATTTGGCGCGTCAGGGAAAGGACTTCAGATCGGGCGTCTGATCCAGAGCATGGATCCCAGGGGATTTGAGGTCCATCCGATTAAAAATGAAACAGAGGAGGAAAGGATGCATCCGTTTCTGTGGCGTTTCTGGACAAAGACACCGGCAAAGGGCAGGATTGCGATCTATGATGGAAGCTGGTATCGCAGAGTTCTTATAGACCGCTTTGAAAAACGCACGAAAAATAAAGAACTGGCAGACGCATTCCACTCCATCAATTCTTTCGAAGAGCAGCTGGCGGAAGACGGGACTCTGATCATCAAACTCCTGCTCGATATTGACAAAAAAGAACAAAAAAAGCGTTTTGACAAGCTGGAAAAGAATAAAGAGACCGCATGGCGGGTGACCCAGGGAGATAAAGAGCGCAATGTACATTATGACGAATATGCCGCAATGAT
>CALWFS010000280.1 GCA_944377705.1 uncultured Mediterraneibacter sp.
CCATCTCTGTCAGGAGCTGGTTCAGCGTCTGCTCACGCTCGTCGTTTCCAGCAAAACCCTGTCCGTCTCTCTTCTTTCCGATCGTATCGATCTCATCAATAAAGACGATGCACGGAGCTTTCTCATTTGCCTGTTTGAAAAGGTCACGTACCTTGGACGCGCCCATACCCACGAACATTTCAACGAATTCAGAGCCCGAGATCGAGAAGAACGGTACATGCGCCTCACCTGCCACTGCTTTTGCCAGCAGAGTCTTACCGGTTCCCGGAGGTCCCACCAGCAGCGCGCCCTTCGGGCACACAGCGCCGATCTCCTGGTATTTCTGAGGATTATGGAGGAAATCAACGATCTCCGTCAGAAGCTCTTTCGCTTCATCCTCACCTGCCACATCGTTAAATGTGATCCCTGTGGTAGACTGCACATAGACTTTTGCATTGCTCTTTCCAAACTGCATGAACGGATTTCCTCCGCCCCCGCCGCCCATCTTCTTCATCATCTGCTTTGCCAGTAGCTGTCCCAGTCCCCAGAAGATCAGAAGAGGCAGGACCCAGCTCAGCACAAAGCTCATGATCGGATTCATGGGCTCCTGCGCCACCCTGCCGAATTTACATCCGGCATCATCCAGACGGTTTACCAAATCCGGGTCATCAAATGCCGTGGTCTCATAATACTTAGGCTCACTGGATTTATCTGTAAAATAAATCGTATCCCCATTTAACTCTACGGTCGCTATCTGCTTTTCCTCGATCATATCAAGAAAAGTCCCGTAATCCACTTCCTCTATATTCCTTCCCGCAAGCCTCGGAACAAGAAGGAAATTGAGAAGCACAAGGACGACCACCGCGATCAGATAATAAAAAATCAGCGGTTTCTTTGGTTTTTGTACTTGTTTCATGACTACCTCCTTTGTTTTGTCTCAAATATATTTCTCTGTTTCCGCCTTCTTTTTCTCCCATATCATTTCAGCGCCGGCATACAAAGGGAGCGGCGTGCTCCCCCCCTGTACACTGACGCTGTTGTCATCGTTTGCTCTATTTCCTCTTATTTGCTTTTCTTTAAAGCCATGCGGATCGCTTTCATAATCTGGATGATCGGAATATTCACCGCCGCAAGACCATATACCGTAAAGAGCTGTCCAAGAGTCAGCGTCTGTACCTTAAAGACATTCTGGAGTCCCGGTATCATGACAACGCCTGTAATCAGCACGATTCCCAGCACAAATGCCCCGATCAGCCACTTGTTATTGAACAATCTTCTTGTAAATACAACCGGGCGGTCAGATTTACAGTTAAATCCGTGGAACAGCCTTGCAGAACACAGCGTTGCAAATGCCATCGTCATACCCAGCAGCTCATTTTCTCCGTGGTATCCGATCATAAACGCGATCATCGTTGTTACCGCAATAGAGAGACCTTCTGTTCCGATCTTGACGAGAAAGTCCTTTGTCAGAATGGACTCATTCATCGGTCTCGGTTTCTCTTTCATCACATCCTTAGATCCAGGCTCCAGTCCCAGCGCGATAGCCGGAAGGCTGTCTGTCAGCAGATTGATAAAGAGCAGGTGCACCGGCGCGAACGGAACCGGCAACGCCATGATTGACGCATAGAGGACCGCCAGGATCGCGCCGAAGTTGCCGGACAGCAGGAACTGGATCGAACTCTTGATATTCCGATAAATATTTCTTCCGTTTTCCACTGCCTTCACAATCGTCGCGAAGTTATCGTCCGTGAGAACCATAGCAGCAGCATCCTTGGACACCTCGCTTCCGGTGATACCCATGGCGACTCCGATATCCGCCTGCTTCAGCGCAGGAGCATCGTTGACCCCGTCGCCGGTCATGGACACGATATTGCCTTTCTCCTGCCATGCGCGGACGATACGGATCTTATGCTCCGGTGACACACGCGCATATACAGAGATTCCTTCTACAAAATCTTTCAATTCTTCATCTGACATCTTGTCGATCTCAGCGCCTTCGCACGCCTCGGACTCGTCTTCCAGGATCCCGATCCTCTTTGCGATCGCAGCTGCGGTCACTTTATGGTCTCCTGTGATCATGATCGGACGGATTCCTGCGCTCTTACATTCCGCAACAGCGGCCCTTGACTCTTCTCTCGGCGGATCCATCATAGCGATCAGACCAAGGAAGATAAGGTTGTATTCGTCATCAAGAGTCAGTTCCAGCTCATCAGACACAACTTTATATGCAAATGCAAGGACACGCAGACCCTGTCTTGAAAACGCCTGATTCTGAGCCTCGATATTCTGTCTGTCCTGCGCTGTCATAGGACGTACCTCGGAACCGATCTGAATCTGATCCATCCGGTCTAAGAGAACATCCACCGCACCTTTTACGATCATGGTCGGAATCCCTTCCATAGTGTGCTTTGTGGACATCAGCTTTCTGTCGCTGTCAAACGGATTCTCGCTTTCCCGAGGATATTTTGCGCGTACTGACTCCGGATCAAGCCCGAGACGGCTTCCCAGATTGATCAGAGCTGTCTCGGTCGGATCGCCGATCTCCACGCCATCAGCGTTTTTGGAGTCATTGCAGAGCATACTTCCGATGAGCAGCCTGCTCTGAGACGGAT
>CALWFS010000281.1 GCA_944377705.1 uncultured Mediterraneibacter sp.
TTATCTATGGTCTTATCAAAGAGGGGGCCCGCGCCAAGGAATATGAACTGGCCTTGCTCTGGCTGACCGATTGCGGCTTGGTCCATAAGATCCACCGCGTATCCGCGCCCGGTTTGCCGCTAAAAGCCTACGAGGATTTGAAAGCGTTCAAGCTGTTTTTGCTGGATGTAGGCCTTTTGTCATGTATGGTTGGGCTCCGGCAGGATGTGCTGCTGGACGGGAATGAATTGTTCAAAGAGTTTAAGGGCGCTCTGACAGAGCAGTATGTCCTACAGCAATTAAAAACGATCAAAGGGCTGAATATCTACTATTGGACCGCAGATCGCGGAACCGCAGAAGTAGATTTTATCATCGACAACGGTAAAGATGTGATTCCAGTCGAGGTTAAAGCTGAGGTGAATCTTCAGGCCAAGAGTTTGAAAGTATACCGGGAGAAGTTCCAGCCTCAGCTATCTATCCGGACATCCATGGCAGACTATAAGAAAGAAGATTGGCTGCTGAATCTTCCGCTGTGGGCGGTGCAATATTGTTGTTGATAAATGTCTACAGTATATTTTCTTTGTAGGAACGCGACGAGAGGAGATAACAGATGTTAGGTAGTATATTTAAGACGCTGGACATGAACTATGAAAATGGGTTAACAGACAGCATCTCTAAATCCAAGTCTGTATATCAGGAACAGATTTATAAAATGGTGAATGAAAAGTTAGGAGTTGACGCCATCTATTTTTTACGAAATGCAGATGGCGTTCCCCAAATTCCGCTTATCTATTTTGCGGCAATTGACCGTTATGATGCTGATACTATTGCAGAACTACATAGATTGGCTTGGAACTTAGGTGATGCACCTTTACTTTTTGTGGTTACTCCAGAAAATCTTTTAATCTACAATAACTATGCTGCACCTAAAAGGACGGTCGATGGGAAACTTGATGTTAATGCCGGGTTAGTTGACACGATTGAAACTATAAATACGCTTGAATCTGAACGACAATTATTACAATATCATCGCCTCAAGCTGGAAACCGGAGAATTTTGGAGAGAAAACGCTGACAGCTATAGATTTGATATAAAAAATCGCGTCGACACAACTCTTATGAATAACTTGCGGTTCATGCGCCGAATATTAGTTACTAATATTCGTAAACGTTATTCTCCTAAAGAGCTTAGTGACGAAAAACTCATTTCAATTGTACACGCTCTCTTAGGTCGATCAATTTTGACAAAATATTTAGAGGAGCGAAAAGATAAAAATGGAGAGTCAGTTTTTCCAAATGGTTTCTTTTCCCAGTTTAAAGATGGCGCAACAACATACTCTGATGTATTAGATGACAAAGCTGCAACATATAGCCTTTTTAAAGAATTGACTAATCATTTTAATGGAGATATGTTTCCACTTGTACCGCAAGAATATGATGTAATCACTACCGAAGAACTAACAGAGTTAAAACACTTCATCCTTGGCACCACTGATTTTGAAAATGAACAATTATTGCTATGGCCTCTGTATTCGTTTAACATCATTCCAATTCAATTAATCAGCAGCATTTATGAATTGTTTTTTCATTTAAAAGTAGATGAGAAAACAGACAAAGCAGGAACATATTATACTCCTTATCATTTGGTCAGCATGCTAATGGATGAAGTTTTACCCTGGGAAGGTACATTTGAAGAAAAGAAGATATTAGATCCCTCATGTGGTTCTGGAATATTTCTTGTTGAAGCATATAGACGGTTGATTGGAAAGTGGATGTACACACAACGAACAACATCCATCGATAATAAGCAACTGGAAACTATATTGCAAAAATGTATTTACGGGGTGGATCTGAATGAGGAAGCCATCCGGATTGCATCGTTTAGTTTGAGTTTAGTTATGTGTGACTATTTAGAGCCACGTAGCATATGGGAGACTTTGGTATTTCCAAAGCTATTAGGATATAATCTCTTTCATAGTGACTTTTTTTCAAATGGAAAATTTGATGAACAAAAATATGATGTCATCATTGGAAATCCACCTTGGGAAAGCTATTTGACACCGTCTGCAAATAAGTACATTAAAGAAACTCGGCACCCTATTGGAGATAAGCAGGTCGCACAGGCATTCTCTTGGAAATCAGGAGAGTTGTGTAAGGATAATGGTATTGTATGCCTTATTATGCCCAGCAAAGGATTTTTGTTTAACCGTTCTGAACCTAATATTGCATACAGAAAAGCTTTCTTCAGTACATTCCATGTATCTGTTATTATTAATTACTCAATTTTCCGAAAAACACTTTTTGCAAAAGCAACTGGCCCAGCCACCGCAGTCATATATTCTGTTAAAAGTGATGATACAACTGCCCCTGTTTTTTACTGCACGCCAAAACCCACATTTACGGTCGAAGATCGGCGTAGATTTTTAATAGAGCCGCTTGATATTTGCAAAATTCCCAGAGACTCCATTGAAGATCAGCTTATCTGGAAAATTGCCATGTGGGGTACTCCTCGTGATTTGTCACTAATAAATAAAATTGAAACAAAATTTAATTCTGTAGAGCTTTTTCTCCAAAAAAATCATATGATTTATGCAGAAGGCATTATTGAGGGC
>CALWFS010000282.1 GCA_944377705.1 uncultured Mediterraneibacter sp.
CCAAAAGCACTTGTGGGTTCATAATTTTCAATAAACTCCGCCTTCAGATCAGGATGATCCATAAATGTGGACAGCTTGTAATCCAGCAGATTATTATTCAATGGTCTTCCGGTTCTCTCATCAAAAAGCAGCTTCTCAGACAAAGCATATCCGATCGCCATGCTTATCCCTCCGTGGACCTGGGCCCTGGCAAGAGCAGGGTTGATCAGCCTTCCGCAGTCATGGACATTCAGTATATCCGTCACCTGAGCCCGGCAGCCCGGAATATCCACCTCCACCTCGGCAAAAGTACAGCCGAATGAATATGCATTGTTCTTGATCTGATAACTGCTCTCTGCTGTCAGATGCCCGTTGTCAGTGAGACTGTACAGTTTCTCTGTCGCCAGTTCTCCCAGCGTCATCAACACCTCACCATCCGTTGTTCTGACAATATTTCCATTTACAATGTCAAGATTTTCTTTCATCTGCCTCGTAATCTCATGAGCAGTCTCTATGATCTTCTCTTTCAGGAGCTCCCCGGTCTGACGAATGGAAAACCCTGCCATATAGGTCTGCCTGGAAGCATATGCGCCGGTGCTGAACGGAGTGACATCCGTATCCTGGCTGGAGACCACATGTACCATCTCAAACGGGATTCCCAGCGTCTCTGCCGCCATCTGCGCAAATGCTGTATCCGCGCCCTGTCCGATCTCCGTCTCCCCCACCTGTACCTGGATGCTGCCGTCTTGATTCAGCACCATCCGGCAGGCAGAAGTTTCAAGAGAGATCGGCCACACTCCGGTATTGTACCAGAAAACTGCCATCCCCACGCCTTTGCGTATCTCCCCTGTCTGATGAGAGTATTCCTGCAGTTTTCTGTCATAGTCAAAATCCTCCCTGCCTTTTTCCATGCACTCTCTGAAGGAATCATAATAGTTTACATTTTTAGAAAAATTGTCCTTAAACCCTTTCGGCATGACATTTTTCATACGGAATTCATAGGATGGGATTCCCATTGCGCGTGCCACATCTTCTGTGTGGCTCTCCATGGCAAACATTGCCTGAGGAATCCCGTAGCCTCTCATGGCTCCTGCCGTTGATTTATTTGTAAAAACGGTGTATGTATCAGCTTCAATATTGGGGCAGGGATATAATTGCGGGAAACATCCCATTCCCTTTGCAGCGATACTGTGTCCGTGGGATGCATATGCTCCCTGATCCGAGAAACTCTCGAATTTTCGGGCCGCATAAGTTCCGTTCGGGCGCACATAGGATACGATATGGAACCGGATTGCATGGCGGACCCTTGTGGATACGAATGTCTCCTCCCTGGGTGTATCCAGCTTCACAGTCCTGCCTCCCACCTGAGTACACAGATAGGCACACAGCGGTTCATACAAAATATCCTGCTTGTTTCCGAATCCGCCTCCAATATAAGGTTTGATGATCCGCACCTGCCCCCAGGGAATGCCAAGCGCCTGCCCCACCACGCGTCGGCAGATATGGGGAATCTGAGTAGATGTCACCACCACGATCCTCCCCTGTTCCATATAGGCATAGCACACTGGATTCTCAATGTGGCAGTGCTGGACAGTGGGCGTCTCATACCATCCCTCTACTTTTGTAAGCCCCGACTCTTTTATCGCCTTCTCATAATTCCCATTCCGTATGGAGGTGTGAGCCAGGATATTATTCGGATATTTCTCATGAAGCCGGGGCGCCCCGTCATCCATAGCTTTCTGTACATCCAGCACGAAGGGCAGCTCCTCATATTCCACTTTCAGAGCCCGGACTGCCCGAGCGGCCGCAGCATCATTCTCTGCCACCACTGCCGCGATGTCATCGCCATAATACCTGACATGTCTGGTCAGAAGAAGCCGGTCCGCCACGTCCTGATGCGCTTCTTCCGTGGACCACGGATGCCCCGCTGTCGGAAAATAATACTCTGGCACGTCAAAGCAGGTAACAATCTTCACCACTCCGGGAATCTTCTCCGCTTCCGTCGTATCGATTGCCTTCACATATCCATGAGCGATCGTAGAATGCAGGACTCTTGCCACATAGGCATTGCGGTCACAGAGATCATCTGTGTATTTCGCCCGTCCGGTCACTTTCTCAAAGGCATCCACCCTTTTCACGCTCTTTCCGACCACATGCTCCTTTTCTAACATTTCCCTGCCTGAATTGTTCTTTTCTGCCGTCTCTGTTCTTACGGCTCCTCTTCCCTTCATTTTCTCACCTCCGCTCTAAGCAAGATTGATCTCGTTTCCTTTTACATACTTGGCGCGGATCTCCCGCTCATCTGCCAGATAGATCATTCTCTCCAGCCTGCTCCTGACATCCAGAGTCTGCGGGTGAGCAAGGCGGGTATCATCCAGCACTACTGCGTCAAAGTCATACCCCTTCTCAAAGCTTCCCACCTTTCCGAAGAAAGCTCCGCCTCCTTTTGAAGCCATATAGAATACCTCCTCCGCGGTCAGCGCCTCCAGACTGTCGTCAGCGATCCTCCACCTTAACTTGGAAGCTTGGACTGCATGCGCCATGGCGCGGAACAGATTCTCCGTGGAACCGCCCGCCACATCGCTTCCGAGCCCGACATGAAGCCCCC
>CALWFS010000283.1 GCA_944377705.1 uncultured Mediterraneibacter sp.
AAGAGGAGCGGGAACATGAGTAGATGAGAGCGGGAATTCCCGTTACAGAATAAAATGAGTGCATCTGTCCCGGACAGATGAAGAAGAGTGGTACCACGGAAATGAAGCCTTTTCGTCTCTTGGATTTCTGAGAGGAGAGGGCTTTTCTTTATGTGCAGGGCCGGGATATCCGGGGAAAGGAGCATACAGCGAAAGGTATTCCGCCGGAAAATACGGACGGCACAGAGTACGATCAAAGAAAGAGAGGAATCATCACAATGGGCACAAAGATTGTGTACAACCACAAAGCGATCGAGAAAAAATGGCGCAAGAGATGGGAGGAAAACCCGGTCAACCCGCGTCTCGATGACAATGGAAACAAGAAGCAGAAATATTACTGTCTTGACATGTTTCCGTATCCTTCAGGGAACGGACTCCATGTAGGACACTGGAGAGGGTATGTGATCTCTGATGTATGGAGCCGATACAAACTCCAGCAGGGATACTATATCATCCATCCCATGGGCTGGGATGCCTTTGGACTTCCGGCCGAGAACTATGCCATCAAGATGGGCGTACACCCGGCAAGATCTACAGCGGAGAATGTGGCAAACATCAAAAAGCAGATCAATGATATCGCGGCTCTCTATGACTGGGATATGGAAGTCAACACGACGGACCCTGCCTTTTATAAATGGACGCAGTGGATTTTTGTGAAAATGTTCAAGGCAGGCCTTGCATATGAGAAAGAATTTCCCATTAACTGGTGTCCGTCCTGTAAGACTGGCCTTGCCAATGAGGAGGTCGTAAACGGAAAATGTGAGCGCTGCGGCGCCGAGGTGACAAAGAAGAACCTGCGTCAGTGGATGCTCCGTATCACAAAATACGCGGACCGTCTGTTGAATGACCTGGATAAGCTGGACTGGCCGGAGAAGGTCAAAAAGATGCAGACAGACTGGATCGGCAAATCCTACGGAGCAGAGGTGGATTTCCCGGTAGAGGGCAGGGACGAAAAGATCACAGTTTATACGACAAGACCGGATACGCTTTATGGAGCGACTTTTATGGTCCTGGCTCCTGAGCACGAGCTGGCGCAGTCTCTTGCAACACCGGAGACAAAAGAAGCAGTGGAAAAATACATCTATGAGGCTTCCATGAAGTCCAATGTAGACCGTATGCAGGATAAAGAGAAGACCGGCGTATTTACAGGCAGCTATGCCATCAACCCGCTGAACGGCGCAAAAACACCAATCTGGCTGTCTGATTATGTACTTGCCGACTATGGCACAGGAGCCATCATGTGTGTTCCGGCTCATGACGACCGTGACTTTGAATTTGCAAAGAAATTTGATATCCCGATCGTGCAGGTCATCGCGAAGGACGGCAAAGCGATTGAGAATATGACAGAAGCGTACACAGAGGCAGCAGGTACCATGATCAATTCCGGCGAGTGGAACGGAATGGAGTCGGCTGTGCTCAAAAAAGAAGCTCCGCATATCATTGAAGAGAGAGGACTTGGGCGCGCAACAGTGAACTATAAGCTCCGTGACTGGGTATTCTCCCGCCAGCGTTACTGGGGCGAGCCTATCCCGATCGTACACTGCCCGGACTGCGGCGCTGTTCCTGTACCGGAGGATGAGCTTCCGCTTACACTTCCGGAAGTTGAGTCCTACGAGCCTACCGGAACCGGAGAATCCCCGCTCGCCGCTATTGACGAGTGGGTAAACTGCAAGTGCCCGGTATGTGGAAAACCCGCGAAGAGAGAGACAAACACCATGCCGCAGTGGGCGGGATCTTCCTGGTATTTCCTGCGCTATGTGGACAACCACAATGACAAGGAACTGGTGTCCAGAGAGAAAGCAGACGAGATGCTCCCGGTGGATATGTACATTGGCGGCGTGGAGCATGCGGTGCTCCATCTGCTGTACTCCAGATTCTATACAAAGTTCCTGTGCGAAATTGGCGTGATCGATTTTGACGAGCCCTTCCACAAACTGTTCAACCAGGGAATGATCACCGGAAAGAACGGCATTAAGATGAGCAAGTCAAAAGGGAACGTAGTTTCGCCGGATGACCTTGTGCGTGATTACGGCTGCGATTCCCTGAGGATGTATGAGCTTTTCGTGGGACCGCCGGAGCTGGACGCAGAGTGGGATGACAGAGGCATCGACGGCGTCAACCGTTTCCTGAAACGTCTCTGGACGCTGCTCATGGACAGCAAGGATCAGGATATCAAGGCAACAAAAGAAATGATCAAGCTCCGTCACAGGATGGTGTATGATATTACCACACGTCTGGAGAGTTTCAGTTTGAATACGGTCATCTCCGGCTTCATGGAGTACAACAACAAGTTTATCGATCTGGCGAAAAAAGAAGGCGGCATTGACAAGGAGACTCTGGAGACGATCGCAGTGCTGATCTCCCCGTTTGCACCGCATTTTGCGGAGGAAATGTGGGAGCAGCTCGAACACACAGAGACCGTGTTTAAGGCAGGATGGCCGACCTATGACGAGGATGCCATGAAGGATGATGAGATTGAAATCCCGGTACAGATCAACGGCAAGACAAAGGCGGTTGTGAGCATTTCTGCGGAAGCTTCCCAGGAAG